>JAYTDE010000168.1:0-4136 GCA_043736195.1 Burkholderiales bacterium
CCATGAGAACCGCCGGATTGACACTCGCCATGTCGAACGCGCGCGCCAGTTCATGCGAACCGAGATGCGCGGCCAGCATGGTCCAGCGCGCGATCTCCAGCATATCGCCGGAGCCGGTGGGCACAAACGGGTCCTGGATGTTGTCGGAGGCGCAGGCCACCGTGACCCCGGCGCGCGCGAGGTCATTGACCCGGGTCAGGCCGCGCGGCGGCAGCAAGTCGGCACCGCGCCCCTGCAGGAACAGGTTGGCCGCCGGCAGGGTAATGGCGCCGATGCCGGCCGCGGCCAGGCCGTCGATGATCGGCAATGCCTGGGCTGCGGGCAGTGCGAAGAGCGCGCTGCTGTGGCTCACCACCACCCGCCCCTGCATGCCGTGCGCGCGGGTGCGCTCGATCACGGCGTCGAAATGCAGGCGCTGCGGGTCCAGGTGTTCATCCAGGTGCAGGTCGAGCGGCAGGCCGCTCTTCTCGGCGGCGGCGAACAGCAGGTTGATGAATGGCAACGCGTTGGCGGCACGCGCCGGCGTGCCGCCGATCACGTCCGCACCGAGTGCCAGCGCAGTGGCCAGCATCTTGCCGGTGTTGGCGCCGTCCGGCGGCACGCCGCTGACGAAGGCCACCACTTGCAGCCGCAGGCGCTCGCGCCAGCGTTCGCGCAGTTCGATCAGGGCCTCGATGCCGCGGGTGCCGCTTTCGGGATCGAGATTGGTGTGCGAGCGAATCGCCACCGTGCCGCGCGCCGAGCAGGCGGCGATGGTTTGTTCGGCGCGCGCCACGATATCGGCGCGCGTCATGCCGGCCGCATAGGTGCGGAACGCCAGCACCGCGCCTTCCAGGTCGCCGCGCGGATTCGCAACCCGGCTGATGGTGCGCGACTTGTCCAGGTGCTGGTGTGCGTCCACCAGGCCGGGCACCACCAGTTTGCCGTCGATATTCTGTGGCTCGGCGGCTTCCGCTGATGTGCCGGGCGGCAGCAGGGCGCTGATGCGGCCGTCGCTGCCGATCAGGATGTCCTGCGCTTGCGGTGGCTTGTGCGCATCGGCCTGCACCCGTCCGCCGCGCAGGATTATCGGTTTGTCGATCATGTAAATCACCTCGAATGGAAGGGTTGGCCGGGCGCCGTCTGCTGCGAGGGCTTATTGCGCCAATGCTCCTGCCTCAAGCAAGAACCCGACCATCAGGCGTGCCACCGCGTCGAACATGGCGCCGCCGCTGGCCGTATGGCAGCCGGCCTGGCGCGCGGCGGCCAGCAGCGGCGTCACCGCCGGCGCGGTGATGACATCCGCCACGAACATGTGCGGCGTCAACCTGGCGGCATCGACCGGCAATGGATCGCCGGCACGCATGCCGCTTGGCGTGGCGTTGACCGCCAGGTCAAAGCCGGACGGATCGCGCGAGCCCTGGCAGGTGCGGCCGGGAAAGCGCGCTTCCAGCCGCGCGCGCAAGGCGTCGCGGCGCCGCGCATCGTCATCATGGATCGCCAGCTGCGCCACGCCGGCATCGAGCAGCGCCAGGGCGATCGCCGAGCCGGCGCCGCCCGCACCCACCAGGAGGGCGCGCGCGCCTTGCGGCTGGCAGCCCGCGCCACGAATTCCGTCAATGAATCCGCAGCCGTCCTGCATGTCGCCATGCCAGCTGAGGTCGGGATTGCGGCGCATCACATTGACCGCCCCCAGCAAATGCGCGCGCTGACTTGCGCTCGCGCAATGCGCGTAGGCGGCGAACTTGTGCGGCACGGTGGCGATCAGGCCGTCGAAATTGCGCGCCACCGTGACGCCGCGCATGAAAGCATCGAGGTCGGCGGCAGCCACGTGCACCGGAATGACCACGCAGTTGCGCCCGGCCTGGTTCAAGGCATGGGTGACGCCGGCCGGCGACTTTACCTGTGCGATCGGGTCGCCGAAAATGGCGATGACACGGGTGGCGCCGGAAAGTGTTGTCGCGATGCCTTGCGGCATGGGTGTTAGCCCGACTTGCCGCGGCGCCTGGCGCAGCCTGCGCCAGGCACGGCTACTTCAAGGGGACGGTAAGCCCGGCCAGGTTGGAGCGCGCCTTCAACTTGGCCTGCGCTTCCGCCTTGTTGATGGCGGAAACCTTGCGGCCGAAGGCTTCGCGCTCTTCCTTGCTCTTTTGTGCCGCCTTGATGCTGGCGATGCAGCGCCAGCGCTTGCCGCTCTTGGAGACAACCAGGCGCATTTCCTCGCGCGGGTGTTGCGCGTGGCAGTGATAGCAGTAAACAGTGGAAGATGACATGTGAACGCTTATGCTGGGTCTGGGAACTGGCGAACTTGTTGCGTACGCCCTGCCGGTACCCGTTATCGCCCTGGGGTACCAATTCCGCCGGCTTCAAGCCAAGCCTATTGCGGTCGGTCTGCGATTATACCAAAACCCCGCGCAGCGGCGCCGGGGGGCAATGCCCTGGCTCCAGCGCGGCATGCGGCAGGGGGTGCGGCCACGCGTCGCCGACGGCTTAAGGTCGCTGCCGCGGGCTGCGCCCTCAAGCCGCAAATCCGCCAGGCCCGCATCACACGTTCAATCCAGTTTTTTGAGCTTCTGCAGCGAACGCATGCGCCACGGCACGGTCTCACCGGGAAACAGGCGCGGATATTCGGTATAGCTCACTTCGCCCACATAGATGTCGCCGCGCGCATCGACCGCCAGCCCGTGCGGCGCCACAAACTTGCCGCTCGCCAAACCCGGCCCGGCCTCGCCGCCCAGGCGCGCCAGCGTCTTGCCCTGGTGGTCGACAATCGACAGGCGCGGCCCGATGTTGGGCGTGTTGCGGTTGACCGCCATCGAAGGCCCCAGCTCGCCGATGATGAAGCGCGGCTTGGCGCCGCCGCAGCAGAACAGGCCGCAAGGGCGGTGCATATTGGTCCATTGGGTCTCATAGCGGCCCTTTTCGTCGAACACCTGCACCCGGTGGTTTTCGCGGTCGGCCACATACACCCAGCCTTCCGCGTCGGTGGCGATGTTGTGCGCCACGTTGAACTGGCCCGGATCGGTGCCCGGCTCGCCCCAGGAGAACAGCAGTTTGCCGTCCGGCGAATACTTGTGCACGCGGGCGTTGCCGTAACCGTCGCTGACATAGATGTCGCCGCCCGGCGAGAGCGCGGTATGGGTGCAGCGATGAAACGGCAGGCCGCTCATGAAGGGTGCCGGCGTGCCGGGCACGCCGATTTCCAGCAGCACGCGACCGTCGGTGCTGCACTTGCGCACGAAATGGCCGCCGTCATCGGTGCAGTACAGCTTGTCGTCGGCATCGATGAAAAGCCCGTGGGCGCGCGGAAACGTGCCTTCGCCCCAGGAGCGCAGGAAGTTGCCGTCGCGGTCGAACACGATCATCGGATGTTCGCCACGGTTGAACACATAGACCTGGTCGCGGCTGTCCACCGCCACGGCCGCCACATCCTTCAACTCCCAGCCCTCGGGCAGCCGGGCCCAGTCTTCCACCACCTGATAGCGGTGTGCGCCGCTGCCCAGAATTGCTGTCATGATTTGCCCCTTTGTGGTTGGTCGCGTGGCTCACGCGCCTGCGCTGAAAGCCTAGCACGGTGGCTGCGGTGCCGCTGGCCCGCGGCCACGACCTGATTCCTGGAGAGATTTCGATGTCCGACTGCGACCACCACGATCATCTGGCGGCAAGCCCGGGGGCCTTGGGCATCCCGCGCGCCGGCCGCTTCGACGCGCCCGCCTTCGAGAACGCCATCAACGACCTGTTGCGCGCCTGCGGCGTAGTGCCGGAGAGCGCGCATACCGGCATGACCGCGCGCCGCGTGCGCGAGCTGTGGGAAAAGCGCCTGCTGGGCGGCTACGACATCGATCCCGCCACGGTGCTGGGCAGCGGTTTCGACGACCCGCGCGAAGACATGGTGGTGATTCGCGGCATCGCCATCCACGGCGTATGCCCGCACCACCTGGTGCCGTTTCGCGGCGTCGCCCATGTGGCCTACATTCCCGGCGGCCGGCTGCACGGCTTCGGCCGCATCGCGCGCTTGGTCGACGCCATCGGCCATCGCTTCACCTACCAGGAATGGATGACGCGCGACATCGCCGAGGCTCTCGTCACCCATGGTCAGGCAAAGGGCGCGGCCTGCGTGATCGAGGCCGAGCAGTTGTGCCTGTTGCTGGGGGAGG
>JAYTDE010000169.1:0-29560 GCA_043736195.1 Burkholderiales bacterium
ACCGGCGCCGCCTTCGGCCGGGGTGACATATTTCGGCGGCACCGGCAGTTGGTCGATCACGTGTTTCACGTTGGCCACACCGATGGTCAGCGGAAAGAACTCGAACATCGCCGCATCGTTGGCCGAATCGCCGATGAATAGCCATTGATCGCGCGTGTCGTCAAGGTTCTCCCCCCATAACTCCGCGGCCACGATGCGGGTCATGGCCAGCTTGTCGTAGTCGCCAAAATAGGCGTTGATGTGGATCGAACTCACCTTGGTGGTCATGCCGCGCCTGCGCACCATGGCGCGAATGTCGTTCACCACCGGGTCCGGCAGGCGCGACCCCTTGGCGTTGCGCAGTTCTATGGCGAGGTCAAGCTCGCGATAGGGCTGGTCCGACGACAGGAACACCCCCGGAAACTCCGCCAGCACGGAATCGCGCGCGGCTTCCATCATCTGGCGCTTCTCGGCGCGGGTCTGTTCATCGAACCAGAAGCGCCGCTTGAGCTTGCCGGTTTCGCGGTCGATGTGAAAATAGAAGGCCCCGCCTTCGCCGATCACCGCATCGACATTCCAGGCACGCGCGATGTGGTCACACCAGCCAGCCGGGCCACCGGTAACAGGCACCACCTTGATGCCGGCACGGATCAGTGCTTCGACGGCGCCCAGCGCCTTGGCCGTAAGGCGGCCGTGGGTGGTGATGGTGTCGTCGACATCGGTGAATACACCGCGGATGCGTTTGAGCCGGGTTTTGGGGATGGCGCTAAGCGGCTTCATCTTGTTTTTGCCTCGACATAGGCGCCAACCTTGTCACGGTCGGTCGCATTCATCATCAGTCCGGTCTTGCTGCGACGATACAACACGTCCTCGCCGCTGCAGGCCCATTCCGTAGCGAGCATATGGTCGATTTCGCGAGCATACAGCCCGGCGCCGAAATGCGTGCCCAAATCGTCGATCGTTCGGCAACCGGCAAGCCAGCCGTAAGCCAGGCTGCCATGGCGGTGTGCGATAGCGGCCAAGTGATCCTGAGGAACGAAGGCGAAGGTACGGCCAAGCTCGGCCAGCAACCCGCTCATGCCGCCATCCAGGTCACCGCCCGGCAGCGGTGCGGCATGGGTCCAGGGCAGACCCATGGCGGGAAAATGGCCCTGCAGATGTTCGAGCGCATGCTCGGCCAGCTTGCGATAGGTGGTGAGCTTGCCACCGAACACACTCAATACCGGCGCGCCATCAACCCTGCCATCACGCAGCACATAGTCACGTGTCACCGCGGCGGCTTCGCCTGCGCCATCGTCATACAAGGGGCGCACGCCGCTGTAGCTCCACACCACATCGCCCGGTGTCACCGCGCGCGCGCTATAGCGGCTGGCCATGTCGCACAGGTATTCGGTTTCGGCCTCCGAGATGGCCGGATGCTCGAATTCTTCAACCGCAACGTCGGTGGTGCCGATCAACGAAAACTTCCCGAGATAGGGAATGATGAAGATGATGCGGTTGTCCGGATTTTGCAGGATGTAGGCATGCAGGCCGTCGTACAGGCGCGGCACCACGATATGCGAGCCCTTCACATGCTTGATTTGCGCCGTTTCCACCACGCCTTCGATGCCTTCGAGCACGCGTTTCACCCAAGGTCCGGCGGCGTTCACGATCGCCCTGGCCGTCAAGTGATGCGCGGCCCCGTCGACACAGTCGGTCAGCCGCACCTGCCACATGCCATCCGCGACGCGCGCGGACTCAAAACGCATGCGTGTCGCGATCGCAGCACCCAGATCGGCAGCGCTGCGCGCATTCAAGACCGTCAGGCGTGCATCATCGACACGCGCGTCAAAATACGAAAAACCATGCACATAGCCCGGCTTCAGGCCGGCGCCCAGCGGCGTGCCCGCCAGGCGCTCGCTGCGCGATTTCGGCAAAATGGTTTTGCCACCCAGGAAGTCGTAGAGGAACAGCCCGGCCCGGATCATCCAGCGCGGCCGCAGATGCGGCTCGTGCGGCAGCACGAACTGCAGGGGCAGGGTCAGATGCGGCGCCGCCTTGAGCAGCACTTCGCGCTCGCGCAAAGCCTCGCCCACCAGGCGAAATTCGTAGTACTCGAGGTAGCGCAGCCCACCGTGGATGAGCTTGGTGCTCCACTGCGAGGTCGCCGAAGCCAGATCGCCCTGTTCGACCAGCGCCACCGAGAGGCCGCGACCAGCAGCGTCGCGCGCGATGCCGCAGCCGTTGATGCCCCCGCCGATGACCAGCAGGTCGACCGGACCAATGTTTGACGTCCGGCTTGAGGGCCGGAGGGAAGAAAAGGGTCGCACCCTACCAATTATGCGCCCGGCACAATCCCTGCAATCGGCGGAACAAGAGTGCTGGCGCACTTGTAAAACCAGGTTAAGCCCGCGCCACCGGCAACCAATTCACCCCACAGGTAGGCCATAATCATGGATTCGGCCTGAAACCGCCTGGGCTTTAGAACCGTAGTTGGATGACGGGCTTGCAAAACGAGATTTGCGGCTCGCTGCGCCACCGAGACATCTGCAAGTGCCGGTTCTGCGCTTTTTGCAGCGTGAGCCGACGTGATCTTGCGGAAGGGATGCCATGATTTCACGCGTTTTCGTGCTTGCCGTTGCAACCCTTGCATTGTTGGGCGCAGGCTGGGTGGCGGCCGCACCGGTGCAAGCCGACAATGCCGAAGCGGAACTGATCGCGCGCGACCTGGCGCTGGCGCCGGGCGAAGCGGCCATCATTGGGCTACGCATCAAGCACGACCCGCACTGGCACACCTACTGGCTGAACCCCGGTGACTCCGGTATGCCCACCACCATCCAGTGGAAGCTTCCCGCCGGCATCAAGGCCGGGCAGATCCAGTGGCCGGTGCCCAAGCGCATACCGGTGCCACCAATGATGAATCACGGCTTCGAAGGCGAAATCGTTCTGCCGGTCGAGATTCGCGTACCCAAGGACTGGCCGGCCGGCCAGGAAGCCAAGCTGGCCGCGCGCGCCGACTGGCTGATCTGCAAGGACGTCTGCATACCCGGCGGCGCTGATTTGACCCTGAGCCTGCCGGTGGTTGCCGCCAGCCCGGCCCCCAACCTGCAATGGAAGGCCCTGTTCGAAGCGGCGTTTGCCGGCATGCCGGGCGGCAAGGTCGAAAAGGCCAGCGCCAGCACCGCAGGTGGCGTCATCACCCTGAAGCTGGAAGGCGTCAAGCCGCTGCCCGGACGCGAAGTTTTCGCGCTCTCGACCATCGAGGGCCTGGTTGAATCGGCGGCGCCGCAAACGGTCAAAGAAGACGGTGGGGCGACCGTCATCACGCTGGCGGTCACGAGCAATCTTTCAGCCAGCGAGCCGCGCATCAGCGGCGTGGTGATTGGCGTGGCCGAGCGCGCCCTCAGCTTCGAAGCGCCCATGAGCGGCAAGATCGTGGCCGGCAAGGGCATGGACGAACCGCCGGCCAAGGGCGCCAAACCTGCCGGCGCAGCGGGCGGGGAAGAACTTTCGCTGGCGCTGGCAATCGTGTTTGCGCTGTTTGGCGGCCTGATCCTGAACCTGATGCCTTGCGTATTCCCCATCCTTTCGCTCAAGGTGCTGGGCTTCGCCCGCGGCGGCGGCACCGTGGCGATGCGCGCCAATGGCCTTTCCTTCGCCGCCGGCGTGGTGCTTTCGTTCATCGCCTTGGCCGCGGTACTGCTCGGCTTGCGCGCCGCCGGTGAAGCGGTGGGCTGGGGCTTCCAGCTGCAATCGCCGCTGGTGGTCACCTTCCTGGCGCTGCTGTTTTTCGCGCTCGGACTGAACCTCTCGGGCGTGTTCGAATTCAGTTCGCTGTTGCCACAATCGCTGGCTTCGGCCAGCTTCGAGCATCCGGCCGTCGATTCGTTCTTCTCAGGCGTGCTGGCTGCCGTTGTCGCCTCGCCGTGCACCGCGCCATTCATGGGCGCGGCGCTGGGCTATGCGGTCACGCAAAACCCGTGGACCGCGCTGGCGGTGTTCGGCGCGCTCGGCTGCGGCATGGCCGCGCCCTACATTCTTCTGGCCTGGTTTCCGGGCTGGCTCAAGCGCTTGCCCAAGCCCGGTCCGTGGCTGGCCAAATTCAAGCAACTGCTGGCCTTTCCGATGTATGCGACGGTGGTCTGGCTGGCATGGGTGCTGTCGCTGCAGATCGGACCCAATGCGATTGTGTGGCTGGGCGCGGCGATGGTGTTGATAGCGCTCGGCACCTGGCTTCTGGGGCAGACCACCACCGCCCGCTGGCGCTTCGGTGCCGCACTCATCATCGCCCTGGGGCTGTATGCCGCCTGGCCTACCGGTGAGACCGTTGCCGCCGGCAATTCCACATCCAAAGCGGACGGCTGGGTGCCCTTTGCGGCGGCCGACATCGCGGCCTTGAATGCCGCCGGTACGCCGGTGTTCGTCGACTTCACCGCCGCCTGGTGCGTGACCTGCCAGGTCAACAAGAAGGTGGTGCTCGAAACCAAAGCCGTGCGTGCGGCCTTTGCCGCCAAGTCGGTCAAGCTGATGCGTGCCGACTGGACCCGGCGCGATCCGGTAATCACCGCGGCGCTGGCCGAATTCGGGCGCAACGGGGTGCCGGTCTATGTGCTCTACGCGCCCGGCAAGCCGCCAGTGCTGTTGCCGGAAATTTTGTCGGAACGAATCGTCACCGACGCGCTCAAATCGCTTTGAACTTTTTTCAGGAAGTGGCCATCGTGTTGCATCTGCGTACTCTGATCAGCGTTCTCGTCTTTTCATTGGGTTCCAGCGCCTTCGCTGCGGCCCCGCCCGGCCAGATGGCACCGAATTTCAGCTTGCCCACCACCGACGGCAAGACCACCAGGCTCGCCGATTTCAAGGGCAAATGGGTGGTGCTTGAATGGGTCAATCCCGGTTGCCCGTATGTGCAAAAGCACTATGTCAGCAAGAACATGCAGGCCCTGCAAAAAGAGGGCGACGGCAAGGGCGTGGTGTGGCTGGCGGTGAATTCGACCAACCCATCACACCAGGATTATCTGAAGCCGGCAGCCATGGGCAACTGGATGAAGGCCCAGGGCGGCACACCACGCGCCACCTTGATGGATGAGGGTGGCGACACCGGCCGCGCCTATTCGGCGCGCACCACGCCACAGATGCTGCTGATCAATCCGGATGGAAAAGTGGTCTACAACGGCGCCATCGACGACAAGCGCTCCTACAACCCGGAAGATGTCAAGACGGCCAAAAATCACCTGCGCGTCGCGCTCGACGAATCGCTGGCCGGCAAACCGGTGAGCACGGCCAGCACCGCGCCCTACGGCTGTTCGGTCAAGTACTGATCGTTGAATAAGCGGCGGCGCCCGGAAATCGCGGGCACCGCCTGCAGGTCGCAGTGATCGCGGCCACGTGCCGGTGGTCGCGCACGCGGCGGCCGGCGCAGCCACCGCAAGACCTTACTTGAGTTTCGAGTAGCTGGTCGGCGCCAGAATGCTGCTTTCGAGGTGCGCGACGATTTGCCCATCCTTTTCGCTTTCGGCGCGTTTGGCATGCCACTCGGGATCACTGGCGAACGCGGTCCATTTCTTCTCGCGCTCGGCCAGGCTTTCCCAGGCCAGCATGTAGGTCAGCTTTTGATTGCTGTCGCCGATCAGGTCGGTCCAGAAACCGACCTGGCGAATACCGTGTTTCTTCCACAGCTTGAGCGTAGTGCCCTCGAAGCGCTTGTTGAGCGCGGGCAGGCGGCCCGGAATGCAGTGGTAAATGCGCATTTCATACAGCATTGCTTCTCCTTGTTTTAGGCTGGGTCCGCAGCGGATGAGCGAACGCCCGGCGCATCGTAACAGCCACTGGTGGCGCGCCGCGGGTGCGACAATTCCGAACCATGAAAAAATCGTCTGATAAAACGCAAGTAATGATCACCACCGTCGGCGGCAAGACCATGACCGCCGCGGACTGGATGCGTAAAGCCAAACGCAACGCGGTCACCGTCGAAGCGGTCCCGGTCCCGGCCGCGCCGCCGCCAAAGGCTGATCCCGCATCGCAAGCGCGCGACATCGAAGCGGTATTCGACGCGTTGGTTGTGGGCGGCTGCCCGCGCGGCAAGACTTGGGTGATGAATTTCCTCAAGGCATCCGGCTATCGCCACGCGCGCGGCACCTTGTTGTCGAACACCGAGGTGACGCTCGCACTGCAACAGCTGGTCGCCGACGGGCGCATCGGGCATGAGGAAGGCTTCGGATTCGACGTTCCGCAAGAGTCCCGTGGCGCGCGGCTGCCGACCCTGCTGATGGGCGAGCATGCCGCGGTGTTGTGGCGCTGGTCGCTGTGGGCCGCCGGCCCGGCTTACGGCGAGCCGGATGCCTTGCCCGCCTGGGTGCATTTTCGCAGCCGTGACGAGATGGTCGCAGTCACGCGCCTGGTGCTGTATGGCGGCGGTTTGAGTCTGCCCGCGTATGCGCGCCTGTCGAACAGCACGTTGCGCGCGGCCGCCGAACGCGGGGTTCTCATGCGCGCGCTGACCGAACCGTTCATGCCGGACTTGTTCGAGCGCATCGACGGCGCCTTGCGGCTTGAATTGATCAACACCATCGACCCGCTGGAAGGGAATGTCGGCGCCGCGCCGCTGTATGCCTGGATTGGCGCCTGGATCGACCGCGCGCCTGCAGAAGTACCGCTGCATCTGTGCTACCGCGTGATCGAAGCACGCATGCATGCGCTCGATCTGCCCGGCATGCAGGCAGCGCTGGCGATCCACGCGCGCACCCCGGTGCACGATCTGTTTGGCGCGGCCGAAGCAGTGCTGGCCGGCCGCTGGCCCGAGGCTGCGGCGGCGTTCGCCGCGGCCTACAAGACACTACTGACGAGCGCCGGCGTGCGGCGCGCTGCGGCGCCGATGGGGTTGGTATGGATTTACCTGGTGGCGCTGATGGCCCAGCACGCCCCGGCGGCGTGGACTGTGGCACGCAAGTTCGCGATCACCGAATCGGGCTCGCGCAAGCCCTCGGTGCACGACGTCTGGGGTCGCTGGGCACACGCCGCCGCCGTGCGCCTGGGCGACGAGACGCTCGATCCCGAAGCGTTCGCGCCGCGCAAGACCGAATATGAGGATCTCCATTTCGGCAACCCGGTAGATGCGGCACATCGTCTGCTGCTGGCCGCATGGCTGGCACTACCCGCCGGCGCCTGGACCGCGACCCACGTCTCCTGCCTGCTGGAAACCTTGGTCGAGACCCGCCGTTACTGGCTGGCCGCGCTGGTGGCCCAGGCCTGCGTGCGCTTGCAGCAGGGACCTCTGCCTTACAAATTGACGCTGCCACCGAACTTGCCGCAACCGGCCGCGGTATTCGGTGCCACGCGCGAACCCTGGCGCGACGCCCTGGCGGCGATCACCGCGCTGGGCGAGGGTGCTGCCGCGGCCAAGCCTGGTGCCCAGGAAAGCACCACGCTGGTTTGGCAGTTGCACCTCGATTCAGAAGGGCGCATCGAGGGTGTGGTGCCTTTCGAGCGTACCCGAGGCGCGCGCGGCTTCGGCCAACCCAGGGAAATCAGCCTTGCCCGGGTGAAGAAACACCCGCGCCTGGATCCGCGCGACGCCGCCGTGGCGCGCGCCATAGACAGTGAACGCGGCAGCGCGCAGCTGTGGATCGACCCGGTGGCCGCGGTGCAGGCGATGGTGCAGCATCCAACTCTGATGTTTGCCGATGCACCGGGGCAATGGGTGGAGTTGAGCGAAGCACTGCCGGCGCTGGAAGTGCGCCGGCGCAGCGCCACCACAGCCGGCGACGCGGCAACCTTAGGAGCCGGGCACAAGCCACAAGACAGCGCGGGCGACAGCTTCGTATTTCGCATCGATCCACCTCTGTTGGCCAAAAGCGAACCGGCGGCCATCAGGTACTTGCGCGCGCGCAGTTACGAAGAAGCGGTGGAGCGGCAAAACAGCGTGCGCATCGTGCGCGACACGCCGGACCGTGCGCGCCTGATTCGCATTACCGCCGCGCAACGCCGGGTGGCGGAACTGATCGCCAAGGACTGGGCGGTGCCGGTGGATGCCAGGGAGGAACTGGACGCCGCGTTGCGCGTGTTGTCCGGCCATTTTCAGTTACACAGCGATGCCGCGGCCGGTGAGGAAGTGCCGGGCGAAGCACGCCTGCGCGCGCAATTGAGCCCGCTGGGCGACGGCCTGCAGCTGCGCCTGGTGGTGATGCCCTTCGGCAGCTTCGGCCCGGCGGTGGCGCCGGGCGCCGGGCGTGAACGCCTGATGACCCTGCATCAGGGCCTGAGCCTGACCACGCAGCGCGAACTGGCGCTCGAAGTGGCGCATTGGCGCGCGGTGGTCGAGGCACTGCCGTTTCTGGATGACGGCAGCGCGCCCGACGCCGGTTGGCTGCTGGATGATCCGGAGCAGGCGTTGCGGGTGGTCGAGGTGCTGCCGGGCTTGCCGGCAGTGGCGGCACTCGACTGGCCGCGCGGCAAGCCACTGCGCGTGGTGACAGTCGACAGCGCTTCCCTGGGCGTACAGGTCACCTCCGGCCGCGACTGGTTCGCCCTGGAGGGCGAGGTAAGGGTGGATGAAGCACGGGTGCTGAGCCTCACGCGCATGCTGGAACTGGCGCGTGAATCGAAGAGCCGCTTTGTGGCGCTGGGCGATGGTGAGTACCTGGCCTTGAGTGAACGCCTGCGGCGGCAACTGGCGGACCTGCAGGCCGCAGGCCGCGCGGACAAGGAAACGCTCAAGCTGCCACTGGCCGCCGCCGCCTGGCTCGACACCAACCTCGAGGGCGCAAACATCGGCGGCGACAGCGCCTGGCGCCGCCGCATCAGCGCTCTGGCCGGCGCGGCGGCGCTGGAACCAGTAGTCGAAGGCCTGCACACCGAACTGCGCGCCTATCAGCATGAAGGCTTCGCCTGGATGGCGCGTCTGGCGCATGCCGGTCTGGGCGCCTGCCTGGCCGACGACATGGGCCTGGGCAAAACCATCCAGACCCTGGCGCTGTTGCTGCGGCGTGCCGGCGACGGACCCGCACTGGTGCTGGCGCCCACCTCGGTGTGCCCCAACTGGCTGGCCGAGACACTCAAATTCGCGCCGGCGCTCAACCCGCGCCTGTACAGCGAGTACGACGACGCCGGGCGTGCCGCGCTGGTCGGCAATGCCGGCCCCTACGACGTGATCATCGCCTCCTACGCCATGGCGCACGGCGAGAATTCACAGCTTGGCACGCGCGCCTGGGGCACCCTGGTACTGGACGAAGCGCAGGCGCTGAAAAACGCCGCCACCCAGCGCGCTCGTGCAGTAGCGGGGCTTGCGGCCGGCTTTCGCCTGGCCTTGTCCGGCACGCCGGTGGAAAACCGCCTGGCCGACCTGTGGTCGATCATGAACCTGATCAACCCTGGGCTACTCGGCACGGCCAACCAGTTCAACGAACGCTTCACCGGACCGATCGAGAAAGACCGCGACAACGTCACGCGGCAGCGCCTGCGGCGCCTGGTGTCGCCGTTTCTGCTTAGGCGTACCAAGGCGCAGGTGCTGCAAGACCTGCCACCGCGCACCGAGATCATCCATCGCGTCGAGCCATCGGAACAGGAGCGCAACTTCCTCGAAGCCCTGCGGCGCAGCGCCAGCGAGCGCGTCAAGGACCTCGATGCGCAGGAAGGCGACGCCTCCTCATTCCATGTGCTGGCCGAATTGACGCGCCTGCGGCGCGCCGCCTGCGACCCGCGACTGGTGGCGCCGGAGCTGGGGATCGTCGGCGCCAAGGCGCAGGCTTTCGAGCAGATCGTGCGCGAACTGGTCGATGGCCAGCACAAGGCGCTGGTGTTCAGCCAGTTCACCAGCTTCCTGAAACTCTTGGCCGAGCGCCTCGATAGCAGCGGCATCGCCTACCAGTATCTCGACGGCGCCACGCCTGCGCCTGAGCGCGCCCGCCGGGTGCAGGCGTTTCAGCGTGGCGAAGGTGAAGTGTTCTTGTTAAGCCTCAAAGCCGGCGGCTTCGGGCTCAATCTGACCGCCGCGGATTACGTGATCATCGTCGACCCCTGGTGGAATCCCGCGGCGGAGGATCAGGCCATGGGCCGCGCCCATCGCATCGGCCAGGAGCGGCCGGTGACGGTGTATCGGCTGGTGACCGCCGGCTCGATTGAAGAGCGGATTGTCGAACTGCACCACGACAAGCGCAGTTTGGCGGATGGGATTCTGGAAGGGCAGGAGGATGCGACACCGATTTCGGCGCAGGTGTTGCGGGAGTTGTTGCTGGAGGGGGATTGAAGGGCGGCGGGCAAGGCAAAAGTAATTGAACAACTGACTGGCTTCGAGCCGGTACTGGCATGCGTGCAGTCCTCAACGGGGAGGCGGGCGCACGGTGCGACTGAATCGATCCCGCTCGCCGCGACCTTTCCGAATGCGCCTGTGTGACACAATCGCGTTCAACATCGTTCAACGCTATTTACGGGTTCCTGGAGGTGCCATGTCGTCTGTTCTGGTTTCGAGCAAGGGTCAGGTGGTTATTCCCGCAGCGATTCGGCGCAGGCTCAACATCACGCCTGGCAGCGTTGTCGATGTCGAGGCGGTTGACAACAAAATCGAGATATCGGTGCGACAGGCGCGATCCGCCACAACCCATGCCACAGGCTTCGGGATGTTGCGTTACAGCGGCAAGCCCAGGAATCTTTCCGAGTTCGATGTAGCCAAGGCGATGAAGGTGGCGCGCCAGCGTTCCGCAAAATGAACGCGGTCGATACCAACATCCTGGCGCGCTTTTATGTGGACGACCCCGCCGACCCCGAGGCTGCGCGCCAGCGCCCGATCGCACGACGGATCATGGAGAAAAGCACCGCGATTCATGTTTCGCTAACAGTGATTCTGGAGCTGGTCTGGGTCTTGACCGGGCACTACGATTTCGACCCTGACGAATGCGCCAGCGTCATCGAGCATCTCGCCGGCCTGCCAAACGTGCGCCTCGCCCGCGAGAGCGAGGTGCTGGAGGCAGTGCGCCTGTATCGTGGCAAGCTTGATTTCGCCGATGCGATGCATGTCAGTCTTGCAGGCCACTGTGACCGCTTTCTGACATTCGACGACAAGCGCTTCGCGCGCCGCGCGGCCAGGCTTGGTGCGGCCACGCTGGTCGAAGTGCCACGCATCTGAAAACGCCGACGCGGCGTGTATGGCCTTGTTCTGAAGCCAGCCGATAGCAAGACTGGGAGAAATTACGTTGGGCGCGGTTTCTTGGAGTCGCTCAGACTCTCAAGATCGGCTAAATCCTTGTGGCGGCCGGTGGCTCGCTTGTTGAATCGAAAAGGAAGACCAACGATATGCGTAGCGCATCGGTTCGATTTGTCTTGAGCATGTTCGCTCTGGCCTGCACCAGCTCAGCAAGCGCCCAATTCTGGCCCCAGGCCAAGCCAATCAAGCTGACCATCGCCTTCGGCCCCGGCTCGGCCAGCGACATCTTCGCGCGCATGGTGGGCGAGCCGCTGCAAAAGGCACTGGGGCAGGCGGTGATCGTGGAAAGCAAGCCCGGCGCCGGCGGGCAGATCGCGGCGGAGTATGTGGCGCGCGCGCCGGCGGATGGCTACACGCTGTTTGTCACCACCAACACCACGCATTCGGCCAACCCGTACCTGTTCAAGAAGCTCTCCTACGATCCCGTAAGGGACTTCACGCCGGTGGCGCGGATTGGCTACTTTCCGTTCGTGTTGCTGATCAACTCGCAGTTGCCGGTCGCAAGCGTGCAGGAACTGATCGCTTACGGCCGCGCCAACCCCGCGACCATCAGTTACGCCTACACCAGCAGTGCCGGCCAGGTCGCGGCTGCGGCCTTGAGCAATGCCACGAAGATGGGTGCGGTGGCAGTCGCATACAAGGCGGCGCCGGAAGCGATGACAAGCGTAGCCAGCGGGCAGGTGACGTTCACCGTGCTCGATTTCGCCACCAGCATGCCGCTGGTGAAGGCGGGCAGGCTCAGGGCGCTGGCGGTGACACCGGACAAGCGGACCTCGCTGGCGCCGCAATTACCCACCGTGGGCGAGGCGGCCGGGTTGCCGGACTTCGGCGTCACGGCATGGATGGGCGTGTTCGGCCCGGCCGGCATGCCGGTGGCCATCACCGAAAAGCTCAGCAGCGAAATTGCGAAGATCCTTGCCAACACCGCATTGCAGGAGAGGTTCGTTTCGATGGGTGTCGAACCAGCACCTGCCGGCCCGCAGGAATTTCAGGCCTTCGTCAAGGATCAACTCGGCGTTTGGGAGCGACAAATCGGCATCGCGGGTATGAAGCCCGAATGATCATCGGGGCAGCACAATGAATACGTTCGACAGCAAGGTGGCGCTGGTCGACAGCGGCAATGCCGGGCGCATGTCGCGGAACTGCTGATTCTGCAAACTTTTGAGACGGGCCGCGCCAGCGTTCATGCTTGCCAGGCCCACTCCTTCAGGCTCGCCCGACACTTTCCAGAAACGCCTGAAACTGGCGCGCTGTCGTCAGCACCGTCTCTGCTGAACCCACGCCTTCGGTCTCGGCAAACTGTGCCGTTGGGAGCAGGGCGCGCACCTGTTCAAAGTATTCGAACAACATATCGCCACGGGCGCAGGCGATCAGGGTCGGCACCCGCACCAGGGGAATCCGCTCTTCCTTGCGATAGCGCATCGCCGCACGGTAGGCCAGGTGAAATGTTCGTGCGCCCTTGAGCACTTCCACCGTCTTGTCGTGCAGCGCCTGCGCATCCGGCAAGCCGCCCTTGCGGCGATGCGCGGCGTCCTGCTTGTACCAGGGCCAGAAGAGATAAGCGTCGCGCACGAAATGCCACAGCAGGTTGAACTGGCTGCCTTGCGCATCGATGCCGACCTTGGGCACATAGTTGGCCACCAGATCGGCCTGCAGGGTCTCGCCATAGAGCGAGACGCCGTCGAGGATCATTGCACCGACCCGTGCCGGTCGCGCGATGGCGATCTCGATGGCGATGTTGGCGCCGGTGTGGGTACCGTAGAGGTCGCAGGCGCTGATGCCCAGCGCATCGAGTGCGCGCATGTGCGCGTCGGCAAAGTAGGCCAGGTCCACTTGATCATTGGCGGGCGCGGCGGAGTCGCCGTTGCCCAAGGTGTCCAACGCGATCACGTGTCGCTCTCGCCCCAGTACGTGCAGCAGTGGTTCGAGCGTCAGTGCAGAGGCGGGTGAGGCGTGAAACATCACCAGTGGCAGGTGGGCCGTGTACTGCCAACCAGCTTCCCGGTAATGGACCTGGCCTTCGGCGATTTCAACAAACCCGCGGCGCACGCGGGCATCGGCGTTCTGCTGCATGGGTGTGTTACTCCTGAGATTTCCCGCTGCGGGCGGCAATACGGGGCGCAAGTTGGCCAAGCTTATCAGGCAGCAGAGAAAGGACTGTTTCGAACCCGCGCTCGCGCGCATGTTGAACCATGCCGGCGAGCAATCGGAAGCGATTGACTGCGCGACCCGGTGTCAACCATACTCACCAAACGAGGCCGCCTGGATTTCAATTCCCAGGACAAGGCCCGACATGGAGACCACGACAATGCACAGCACAATCAAACGACTTGCGGCAATAGCCGGCGCGGCTTTGCTGACAACCCTGCCGGCCACCGCACAAGACTACCCCGCACGCAACATCCGCATCGTTTCACCCTCCGCCCCCGGCGGCATCACCGACCTCATCGCACGTCTGGTAGCCGATCGCATCGCGACGTCGATGAAGGTGCCGGTGATCGTGGAAAACAAGCCCGGCGGCACCGGCGCGGTGGCCCTGGATTTCGTGTCCAAGGCGCCGGCGGACGGCTACACGCTGGTGGTCGGCTTCACCGGCGCCAACGTGATCTACCCGCGGCTCAATCCCAAGCTGGCATTCAACGCGCAAAAGGACTTCACCCCCATCAGCATTGTGTTTACCGGTGCCAACGTGCTGGTGGTGCATCCGTCGGTGCCGGTCAACAACACCCGCGAGTTCATAGCCTACGTGAAGGCGTAGCCCAAGCCGCCCAGCTACGGCTCCTGGGGCCCGGGCTCGGGCGGGCATCTGGCCGGCGAAACCCTGAAGATGCTCACCGGGATCGACATGGTGCACATACCCTACAAGACGACCACGGCGCTCACCACCGATCTGGTCGGCGGCCACATGACGCTGGCCTTCCTCGACTCGTTTAACGCGATTTCCCAGGCCCGCTCGGGCAAGCTGCGCGCACTGGCGCAGGCCGGGCCGAAGCGCTCGCCCATGCTGCCCAACGTGCCCACGCTGCAGGAGGAAGGGGTGCAGTTTTCCACCGGCGCGTGGATCGGATTCTTCGGCCCCGCCGGCCTGCCACGCGCAATCGTCACCCGCTTGAATGCCGAGATCAACCAGTTGCTGGCCGCGCCCGACCTGGCCGAGCGCTGGCTCAACATCAGCGGCTATGCGCCGACGCCGATGAAGCCCGAGGAATTCGAGCGCATCATCGTGCAGGACTGGGAAGCATTGAAAAGGGTCATCGCCGAGGCGAAGATCAAGACGGAATGAGCCGGAGTCCCGTCGCATGAAATGTGTGTTCCTGCTGTTCGATTCGCTCAACCGCCATGCGCTATCCTGCTATGCGGAGAACACCATCCCCACGCCCAACTTCGCGCGGCTGGCACAGCGCTCGACGGTGTTCGAGCGTCATTTCGTCGGCAGCCTGCCGTGCATGCCGGCGCGACGCGACATCCAGACCGGGCGGCTCAACTTCCTGCACCGCGGCTGGGGACCACTGGAGCCTTTCGACCATTCGCTGGCGGCGATCCTGCGCGACAGCGGCATTACCACCCACCTGATCACCGACCACTACCATTACTTCGAGGACGGCGGCGCCGGCTTTCACGGGCGCTTCTCGTCTTGGGAATTCATCCGCGGCCAGGAGAAGGACAAATGGCGGCCGCCGCTCGGGCCCGCGCCCGAGCGCTGGGCGGCGCGCTTCGACGAACGGCAGCATGACTTCGCGCCCGACATCAATTCCAAGCTGCCCTATTACATCAACCGCGATCACCTGGAGGCCACCGGCGCGTTTCCGCTGGCACAATGCTTCGATGCCGCGCGCGGCTTTCTTGACGCACAGCACGCCCGCGACGACTGGTTCCTGCATCTCGAATGCTTCGACCCGCATGAACCGTTTTTCGCACCGGAACGTTTTCTCACCGATTTTCCCGAGGCGCTGGGCGGCAAGATTTTCGATTGGCCGACCTATGGGCACAACGACCTCGACCCCGCGCTGCTCTCCGCCCTGCGCGCCAACTACCACGCGCTGGTGACGGCCTGCGACCACTATCTGGGGCAGTTGCTCGACTGCTTCGATCGCCACGACCTGTGGCGCGATACCTGGCTTGTGATGTCGACCGACCATGGCCTGCTGCTGGGCGAGAAGGAACTGCTGGGCAAGAACCGTCCGCCCTTCTACAACGAGATCGCGCACATTCCGCTGACCATCGCGGCGCCGCGTGCCAGCGGCCTTAAGCCCGGCCGCTCGCAGGCGCTGACCCAGGCCATCGACCTGATGCCAACGGTGCTGGACATCTTCGGCCGCGCGGTGCCGCCGGAGGTCACCGGAAAGAGCCTGGTGCCCGCGCTCGGTGGGCGGACAGCGGTGCGCGCAACCGGCTGCATCTTCGGCCAGTTTGGCGCGGCGATTAACTACACCGACGGGCGCTACGCGTATTTCCTCTATCCGCGCGAGCCTTTCGAGACCGACTTGTTCCAATACACGCTGAGCCCCTCGCACATGCGCAGCTTTTTCGAGGCCGTCGAGTTCACCGATGCGCAGGTGGTGCGCGGCCTGTCGTTCACCCGCGGCTACCCGGTGTGGCGCCTGCCGGTGCAAAAGGACGCCGCCGCCAACATGACGCGCCGCTACCCGCTGATCGATGCGCATGACGCGCTGTTCGACCTTGACGTGGACCCGGCGCAGCGCGCGCCGCTTGACGATCCGGCGACCGCGGCACGCATGCGCGCGGCGATTGCCGCGCTGATGCAGGCAAACGATGCGCCGGCGGAGATGTTCGCGCGCTATGGCCTCACGCCGCCACCTGGCGCCGCATGAACGGGTGCGGTGCCGCCCGTCCGCGCAGGGACGCGATGCCCGAATCGAGCGCCGCGTCATTGGCTGGCCCGCGCGCGGCCCGGGCGAAACGACACTTTTACCTGCATGCGTATTCAAACCCGTCGCACCAAAGGAGACCTTGACCATGAAAGCACTGCATACGATCCTTGCCACCGCCGTCTTGCTGGCCGGCGGCTGGGCCCAGGCGCAGACCTGGCCCGACCGCACGCTGCAACTGGTGGTCGGCTTTCCGCCCGGTGGCGGGGTCGACATCGTCGCGCGGCAGCTGGCCGACAAGTTGTCGGAGCAACTCGGCCAGCGGGTGGCTGTGGAGAATCGCGCTGGCGCCAATGGCAACGTGGCCATGGAATATGTGGCGCGCGCGCGGCCGGACGGTTACACGCTCTTGGCCGGCAATGTGGGCAACCTGGCGATCAACCCGGCGCTGTATTCAAAGTTGAGTTTCGATACGCAGAAGGACTTCGCGCCGATCTCGCGCGTGATCGTGCAGCCGATTGTCGCGGTGGTGCCGGCCAGCTCGCCGATCACCAACCTGGCGCAACTGCTGGCCGCCCTGCGCGCCAAACCCGGCGACTTCAACTTCGGCTCCGGCGGCAACGGCAACATCAACCACCTGTCCGGCGAATTGCTCAAGCTGCAGGCCGGCGTGCAGATCACCCACGTGCCCTACAAGGGCAGCGCACCGGCGGTCGCCGACCTGGTTGCCGGGCGTGTGCAACTGATGATCGACGGTGCCAACGTGGTGCAGCCCTTCGTGCGTGATGGCCGCCTGCGCGCGCTCTACAGCACCGGCGAGGCACGCGCGCCGGCATTTCCCGATGTGCCGACCGCGCGCGAGGCCGGCCTGCCGGACATGGTGATCTACGGCTGGCAGGGCGTGCTGGCGCCGACCGGCACACCCACGGCGATCATCGAGCGCATGAGCTACGAAATCGCCCGCGCACTGGCACAGCCGGAGCTGCGCAACCGCCTGGCCTCGCAAGGCACCGACCCCGCACCGCTGGCACCGGCGCAATTCCAGGCCTTCATGGCCGCCGAGCACAAGCGCTATGGCGAGGTGGTGCGGGGCGCAAAGATTTCGCTCGATTAGAGGGGCATGGCGGTTGGCGCTGGCGCCTGTACTGCGCCAATGTGCCCGTCGTACCGTGCAGTCCATCATGGTCACGAACCGGTCAAACACGCTCCCGTTGGCAAAATCCAAGTGCAGGGTGGAAACGGTTGAAGTAGCTGCGCGCTTTACCTATGCAGCCAAAAAGTGCCGAGACTCGGATTGCACACCGGTATCGGCCAATTCAGGAGCCAAAGTCCAGCATAATTGGGGGTAAATGAGTGTGAAATTGGTTGCAACACTTAATCGGGTGTAATTGGGTGTAGTATTGGTTCCATGTTTCGCACCGACACCCTCCAGATCACCCCGGAGCTCCTGAACCTGATTGCCGGGATCGACGAGTTCAAGGGCGCCTGGCGCGCCTTCGGCACGCTCGCGCCGGAACGTTTGTCCGCCCTGCGCCGAGTGGCGACGATCGAAAGCATAGGCTCTTCCACCCGGATCGAAGGCAGCAAGCTTTCAGACCGTGAAGTAGAACGTCTGCTTTCCAAGCTGGAGATCCAGTCCTTCGCGACCCGCGACGAACAGGAAGTGGCCGGCTACGCCGAACTGATGCAACTGGTCTTCGAGTCCTGGCAGGACATCCGCATAAGCGAGAACCACATCAAGCAGTTGCACCAGACCTTGCTTCGCTTAAGCGACAAGGACCTACGGCACTGCGGCAACTACAAGACCCATCCGAACCATGTGGCCGCGTTCGATGAAAACGGCAAGCAGATCGGCATCGTCTTCCAGACTGCCTCGCCATTCGACACGCCGCGACTGATGAGTGAACTGATCGCGTGGGTGGAAGAACAGCGCGCCACAGGGCATCTGCACCCGCTACTGATCATTGCGGTGGCGGTGATCGTATTCCTCGAAATTCATCCTTTCGAAGACGGCAATGGCCGACTCAGCCGCGCGCTCACCACCCTGCTGCTGCTACAGACGGGTTACGCCTACGTGCCCTGCAGTTCACTGGAAAGCGTGATCGAGCAAAACAAGGAGGCCTACTACCTCGCCCTGCGGCAAACCCAGGGCAGCATCCGCACTGACGCGCCCGATTGGCAACCCTGGCTCACGTTTTTCCTGCGCTCCCTGGCTGAACAGGTGCGGCGGCTGGAAAAAAAGGTGGAACGCGAAAAAGTGGTACTGGCCGCGCTGCCGGAACACTCGCTGGCGATTGTGGAATTCGCGCGCGAACATGGGCGCGTGACCATCGGCGAGGCGATCCGGCTGACCCAGGCGAACCGGAATACTTTGAAGATGCATTTTCGGGCGCTGGTTGAGCGCGGGACGCTCAAACCTCGCGGCGGCGGGAGGGGCGCGTGGTATGAACTCCTGTGAACAAGGCCGCTGGGTGAATTGCTGCGACAAGCGCACAACCACCCCCTCACCCAGCCACGGCGCAAGTGCAATACTGCTCAAGATGAACGACAATGAACGTGACGTGTTGCTCGAACACTTCACCCGCTTTTCGACATCAGACTAGATTCATCGTGGCCAGTTCGGATCAGCTCAAGGCGCTCATCAAGTCGCACATCAGTCGCGACGACGGGCAGTTTTTGTCCGTCGCCATGCAAGTCGCCGCGCACGAGGCCAAGTTGGGCCACGGCAAACTCGCTGAAGAACTGCGCGACATGATTGATGCCGCCAAGACCCGCCTTGGACAAGACCAATCCGGCAAAGTAGTCCCGATCGCCGGTGCACTCCATAGCGCGACCAAGCCGCGCGGCGAACTTGCGAATTTGCTATCGGTCAGCTACCCGGCGATCCGCTTGGGCGACATGGTGCTTGACGATGTCGCAAGCAAGCAACTGGAGCGCATCATCAAGGAGCAACGCCTCGGCGCGCGCATCAGGGAACATGGCCTCTCGCCGCGCCGCAAGCTTCTGCTCGTCGGCCCGCCCGGGACCGGCAAGACCATGACCGCCGCCGCGTTGGCGGGCGAGCTGGGCATACCCTTGTTCTCGGTACGACTGGATTCGCTGATCACCAAGTTCATGGGCGAAACGGCGGCGAAGTTGCGGCAGGTGTTCGACGCGATTGCCGACCTGCGCGGCGTGTATTTCTTCGACGAGTTCGACGCCATCGGATCACAACGCGGCGCCTCCAACGACGTGGGCGAGATTCGGCGCGTGCTGAACAGCTTTCTGCAGATGATCGAGCACGACCAATCCAACAGCCTGATCATCGCCGCAACCAACCATCCCGACGCGCTGGACTACGCACTGTTCCGGCGTTTCGACGATGTGGTGGAGTACCGCCTGCCTGCGCCCGAACAGGCCATCGGCCTGATTCGCTCGCGTTTGGGTGCATTCGCAACCAAACCATTCAAAGCCAGCGGCTTGGCCGAACAAGCAGCCGGCTTGAGCTTTGCGGAAATCTGCCGTGCGGTAGACGAATCCATCAAGGACGCGATCATGCACGATCAATCCAAGGTACAGCGGGGCGTGCTGGAGCGCGCACTCGAAGTTCGACGACTGATCGGCACCAAACTCGAAAAAAACAGCTGGCACGGACCGAACCATGCCGGATCAAGCACCAGATAAGCGTCGGCACCTGGTTCTAGCGAATACTTCGAAAGCCAGCCCATTCACGGCGCACCAGGCCAAAGGCGGCAACAAGGCGGTCGTACCTGTTCGAGAGCGCGCTGCCCATGGCGCGGCCCTCCGAGCACAACTGCTCGCCCTGCAGCCGTTGGCAATTCAGGCTGCAGAACAGCAACGGCAGCAGGGCCTTGAGAGTGGTCTCGGCCTGCAGATCCAGTTCGTAGGCCTGCCGGATGTAACGCTCGCGTTCGAGAGCCTCGGCGACGAGCGCAGTCGCGACCCGCTAAAGCAGATCGAGGTTTTGAGTGTCCGCACTGAAGGCGCAACCACCATCGCCAACGTGTTCGTACCGGATGGGAAGCTCCGCCATTTTGAGAAGTATGTCGCCGAGTACCTCGCAGCCAAGACCAACAAGAACGGGGACTTTATCGACCACAGCACCCTGTTCAATGCCCTCGACTCGATTCGCACCGCGGGGCTGCGCGCGCTTTGGAACGATGACATCGACCTCCTGCCGCGCGACGAGGCTGAACCATTCTGGTGGGAGGTCTGGTTGCCCGTGCGCGGCCGACGCCAAGTAGTGGTTGAAGATTTCCGCAAACTGGCCGCCTTGGCCGAGTGTCAAGTCGGCGCACATCAGATCAACTTTCCCGAACGCACTGTGGTTCTCATGTTCGGATCGCAGCAGCAGTTCGCGCAATCAGTCATGACGCTCAACTGCGTGGCGGAGCTGCGCCGGGCAAAGGAAACCGCCGAGTTTTTCCACAGCATGGCGCCATTGGAGCAACAGGGGTGGGTCGACGAGACCCTGGCCAGACTTGTGCTGCCAAACGATGCGGACAAAACCCCACGCGTATGCCTTCTCGATTCCGGCGTCAATCGCGGTCATCCCTTGCTCGCCCCATTGATCGCACACGAAGACTTGCACACGGTCGATCCCGCTTGGGGATTTGACGACACCGCGAACCATGGCTCCGGACTGGCCGGACTCGCTGCATTTGGCGAGCTCTCAAGCGTACTTGCGTCCAACGGCGCAGTCGCGCTATCGCACCGGCTCGAATCAGTAAAGCTCACTCCGGAGCAGGGCGCCAATCCGGGTGATTCCAGATTGCACGGCTTCCTCTTCGCCGAAGCGGTGAGCCGCCCGGAGATTTCGGCGCCCAAGTGTCCTCGCTTGTTTACGTCAGCAGTCACATCCGCCGATGCACGCGATCGCGGGCGCCCGTCGGCATGGTCTGCCGCAGTTGATCGGCTGGCCGCGGACTATGACGGCGATGGACTGTTTCCGCGCCTGTTCGTACTCGCCGCAGGCAATACCGAGAGTCAGCTCGCCTTGAGCACCTATCCCGACAGCCTGACGACAAGCAGCATTTCCGATCCGGGTCAGGCCTGGAATGCACTCACCATAGGTGCCTTCACCGAAAAGGTCGTCATCACCGAAGCGGATGCGCAGCACTACCAGCCCGTCGCACCTGCAGGCGGCTTGAGCCCCTACACCACCACCAGCGGCGACTGGCAACCCGCGTCGCCGCTGAAGCCCGACATAGTCTTTGAAGGCGGAAATGCTGGCCTCGATACGCTCGGTTCAATGGGTATCTCAAGCCTGCACTTGCTGACGACCAACAACCGGCCCGTCGAACGCCTGTTTGCAACGAGCAATGCGACCAGTGCCGCGTCGGCCCTGGCGGCGCGCATGGCGGCGCAGCTCATGGCCGCTTACCCGTCGTTGCGTCCGGAAACAATCCGCGCCTTGATGGTGCACTCGGCCGAGTGGACCGACGCGATGAAAGCCACCTACCTGCCGAACAACAAGGCCGCGACGAAAGCGGATTTCGTTCATCTGATCCGCCATTGCGGATGGGGCGTAACGAACCTTGATCGGGCGTTGTGGAGCGCGGGCAACTCGTTGACATTGGTAGTCGAAGATCTTATCCACCCCTACCAAAAGACGAAGGAAAAAGGCATCGTCAGCCGCGACATGAACCTTCATTCCCTGCCGTGGCCGAAGGATCAACTCGAAGCGCTGCCGCCGGATACGCAAGTTGAATTGCGCATCACCCTGTCTTACTTCATCGAGCCCAATCCCTCGGCACGCGGCACCGCCTCCAAGTTTCACTACCCCTCGCATCGCCTGCGGTTCGACGTTCAGCGACCACTGGATACGACTACAGAGGATTTTGTCGCGCGGGTAAACGCCGCTGCGGCGCGTGAGGACGACGCGGACCCGATCGATGCCAAGGACCCCGATTGGCTGCTAGGCAACATGAAGCGCAATCGCGGATCGCTGCACCAGGACAGTTGGCACGGTACCGCCGCCGAACTGGCCAGCCGCGGCTTCATCGCGGTGTACCCCGCGATCGGCTGGTGGCGCACACGCCCGGCCCAGGAACGCTATGACCTGCCCGCGAGATACAGCCTGGTCGTCTCCATCAGGACGCCAGAGGTTGATGTGGATCTCTACACTCCCATCGCTCAGCAGATCGCCGCACAGATTGAGCTGCCGGTTGCAGTGGCGATTGGCGATGGCAATGCCTGACCGACCGGCGCACGACCTGCGCATTGCTTATCCGGACGTGAGGAGGGTGTCGCTGCGCAACCCAAACAAAACGCTGGCCGTCGCGCAGACATGGCAAGGCGCAGAATTTGTGCAGGAGGCTCCTGCACAACTACCCTGGTTCCGCCGTCGCGCCTTTACGAACGCAGTGGCCGAGCACGCGGCCCTGGGATGGACGAAGGTCATTTTTTGGCTTCCAATTGTCGGCGCGGGTGGTCGACGGTTCCCAGCTGCGCTATTGCGCGCTTGAAGTGGCTTTTCCGCGCAAAAACCCTCTACACTCAACTTCCCCGCGACGAATCCCGCGCCCCGTCACCCGCCAACCATGACCCCCGAAGCCAGGGCACGCGAACACATCGACCGTAAGCTTGAACAGGCGGGCTGGGCGGTTCAGGACTTGAAGCAGATCAACCTCGGCGCTGCGCGAGGGATTGCGGTGCGCGAATACCCCACCGACACCGGGCCGGCCGACGACGTGCTGTTCGTTGACCGGGAAGCGGTGGGCGTGATCGAGGCCAAGCGCGACGAAGCGGCCGAGAACATCACCACGCATGAAGATCAAACCGCGCGCTACGCCCATGCCGCGCTGAAATGGCGGGTCAATACCACCCCGCTGCCGTTCCTTTTCGAGAGCACCAGCCAGATCATCCGCTTCACCGACAACCGCGATCCGGTGCCGCGTTCACGCGAGATATTCCACTTTTTCAAGCCCGATCAACTAGTCGCGTGGGCCAAGCAGCCCGACACGTTGCGCCGCCGCTTGGCCGAACAGATGCCCGCCCTGCCGGAACGCAATCTGCGTGACTGCCAGGTAAGCGCCGTGACCGGGCTGGAACAGTCGCTTGCACAGAACAGACCACGCGCACTGGTGCATATGGCTACCGGCGCCGGCAAGACCTTCACCGCCATCACCTCTGTATATCGCCTGCTCAAGTTCGCGCGGGCCAAGCGCATCCTGTTCCTGGTGGACACCCGCAACCTCGGCAAGCAGGCGCACCAGGAGTTCATGGCCTACACCCCGCCGGACGATGGCCGCAAGTTCACCGAGCTCTACAACGTGCAGCGGCCGGCCTCGCCGAATATCGACCCGCATGCGCAAGTGTGCATTTCCACCATCCAGCGCATGTATTCCATCCTCGCCGGTGAGCCGATCGACGATTCGGCCGAGGACGTTTCGCTCAATGAAGTGCGGCAAACCGGGGCGCAGACCAAGCTGGTGCGCTACAACCCGGCCGTGCCGGTGGAGACCTTCGACTTCATCATCATCGATGAATGCCACCGCTCCATCTACAACCTGTGGAAGCAGGTGCTCGACTATTTCGACGCCACCCTGATCGGCCTGACCGCCACGCCGGACAAGCGGACCTTCGGCTTTTTCAACGAGAACATCGTCGCCGAGTACACCTATGAACAATCGGTAGCCGATGGCGTGAACGTCGGCTACGACGTGTTCGAGATCGAGACGGAAAAAACCAAGAAGGGCGGTGAGGTCAAGGCCCGCGAATGGGTGGACCACCGCGACCGCCAGACCCGCAAAAAGCGCTGGGCGCAAACCGAGGAAGACATCCTCTACGAAGGCCGTGACCTCGACCGGTCAGTCGTCAACCCCAGCCAGATCCGCACCGTCATCCAGGCCATGAAAACGGCGGTGGAAACGCAAATCTTCCCGACCCGCCGCGAAGTGCCCAAGACCCTGATCTTCGCCAAGACCGACAGCCACGCCGACGACATCATCAACATCGTGCGCGAGGTGTACGGCCAGGGCAACGCCTTCTGCAAGAAAGTGACCTACCGCACCGAGGAAGACCCCGACAGCATCCTCGCCAGCTTTCGCAACGACTACAACCCGCGCATCGCGGTGACGGTGGACATGATCGCCACTGGCACCGATGTGAAACCGCTGGAAGTACTGCTCTTCATGCGCGACGTGCGCAGCAAGGGCTACTACGCGCAGATGAAAGGCCGCGGGGTACGCAGCCTGGGCTACGACGACCTGAAGCGCGTATCCAACAGCGCGGACAGCGCCAAGACCCGCTTCGTATTGATCGACGCCGTCGGGGTTGAGAAATCCTGCAAGACCGAAAGCCGGCCGCTGGAGAAGAAACCCACCACCCCGCTGAAAGACCTGCTGCAAGGCGTAGCCATCGGACACCGCGACGACGACACCGTGTTGAGCCTGGCCAACCGGCTGGTGCGCCTGGCCAAGCAGCTCGACGAAAAAGCCCAAGCCAAAATCGAAAAAGCCTCCGGCGGCATCCCGATCGCCGAACTGGGAAAAGGCCTCATCACCGCCTTGGACCCCGACAAAATCGTCGAAGCCGCCATCGCCACCGCCGCCGCCAAAGGCATTACCCGCGGCGAAGACACCCTGACGCCTGAAGAGATCGCCGCCGAGCGCGCCAAACGCGTCGCCGCCTGCGCACCCTTCGACCAGCCCGAACTACGGCAGCAAATCGAAGCCGCCCGTCAGGAACGCGAACAACTCATCGACCACCTCAACCTCGACCAGGTGACCTTCGCCGGCTACAGCGCCCAGGCCGAGGAACAGGCCAACAAGACCATCCAGACCTTTACCGACTACATCGCCCAACACAAGGACGAAATCGCCGCGCTGAGCTTTTTCTACCAGCAACCCTACCAGCGCCGCACGCTCACCTTCGACATGATCGAAGACCTGCACGACACCCTGAGCAAGCCGCCCCTCATGCTCACCACCGAACGCCTGTGGAGCGCCTACGCGCGCGTACAGGCCAGCAACGTCAAGGGCGCGGACATCAAACGCCAACTCACCGACCTGATCGCCCTGGTGCGGTACGCCATCGGCCTAGACACTGAATTGAAACCCTTTAGCGAACAAGTGGACAAGCGCTTCCAGGAATGGATATTCCGCCACAACGCCCAACGCGCCACTGCATTCACCCCCGAGCAAACCGATTGGCTACGCCTAATCAAGGACCACATCGCCAGCAGTTGCAGTATCAGCCGGGATGATTTTGATTTTGCGGGGCTGGCGGATAAGGGGGGGTTGCAAAAGGCTTGGGCGCTGTTCGGCAACCAACTTGATGAACTGATGGTCGATATGAATGAGGAGTTGGTCGCTTGAACCCTGGAATTCCTCAAGGTTGGGCGTCAGCCACATTGGATGAAGTGGCGGTCTGGGCGTCCGGTGGGACGCCTTCTCGATCAAATGCCAATTTCTATTCGGGGGCAATTCCTTGGTTCAAAACTGGAGAGCTTGGCCCACGTTTGCTATACGAATCGGAAGAGCGCATATCTCCTGAGGCGCTTGCACAGTCATCTGCAAAAGTTTTTCCACAGGGAGCCGTGGCTATCGCTATGTATGGTGCAACGATTGGAAAGACGTCAATCCTAGGAATCGATGCAGCAACAAATCAGGCATGTGCAGTTGGGATACCTGACGCCGTATCGTCTGAATTTCTGTATCACTATTTAATTTCGCAAACTCGAAACTTCGTTGAAATTGGCAAAGATGGGGCGCAGCCAAACATTTCGCAAGGTATCGTCAAGGCGTGGCCGATTCTCGTTCCGCCAAGACCAGAGCAAGCACGTATTGTCGACAAGCTTGAAGAGCTTCTGTCCGATTTGGACTCTGGCGTCGCGGAAATCCAAGCGGCACAGAAAAAGCTAATCCAATACCGCCAATCCCTATTGAAAGCAGCCGTCGAAGGCGCCCTCACCGCAGACTGGCGCGCTGAACGCGCCAGGCGCGACGAGCCCATCGAGACCGGCGCGCAACTGCTGGAGCGCGTCCTCCGCGAACGTCGCGCCCGGTGGGAAGCCAGGCAGCTCGCGAAGTTTGCGGAACAAGGCAAATCACCGTCGAAGGATTGGCGTGAAAAATATCCCGAGCCGTTGCGCGCAGACGCAAGCCAATTGACAGAGTTGCCAGACCGGTGGGTGTGGGCGACCATCGATCAGATTTCGCAAGTGGGCACGGGTGTGACGCCTCTTAGATCAAATGCCGCTTATTTCGACGAAGGTACTGTTCCGTGGGTGACCAGTGGCGCGCTTAACAGCGAAACCGTGACTTTGGCGACTGAACACGTCACGGAACTTGCCTTGAAGGAATGTCGTCTGGAAATTTATCCCGCTGGCTCACTCTTGGTAGCAATGTACGGTGAAGGCAAAACGCGGGGCAAGTGCTCTGAACTATTGATTCCAGCGACGATCAATCAAGCAATAGCCGCAATTGTGCTGGAGCTCGAAGCTCAAGCGTCCAAGGCCTATGTAAAAGCGTTTTTGTTTGATAGCTACGAACGGATGCGAGCTCAAGCCTCCGGTGGGGTTCAACCGAACCTGAACCTTCAAATTGTTAAGTCAATCGTGTTGCCTCTTCCGCCGAATGTTGAGCAAACTGAGATCACGAAGTTGTTGGCGGGGCAATTTGATCAAATCAGTCAACAGCGGATAGCGGTAGAACTTGGCCTGAAACAAGCAGCCGCACAGCGCAAGAACATCCTCAAAGCAGCTTTCTCCGACCAACTCGTCCCGCAAGACCCCAACGACGAACCAGCCAATGTGCTACTCGAGCGCATCCGCGCGGAGCGAGCTACGGGTAGGAAAGCCGCCAGGCCACACAGAGCCGATACCGCCAAACGGGCCGCATGACATGAGCTTGCCTGTCGATTACTTTCAGTTGTTGGCCGCCGTGAAGGGCCTTTCGAAGCGCAACCTCAAACACACGTTGACGATTTTCCGTGCCTACGCCGACGAGCCAGCGTTCCTGAGCCCCGAAGCGGCCGAGAAAATGCCACAGCTTGTGGCACAAATCGCGGGCGCGGCGCAGTTACTGCAACCGCTAGTTGCGCAATTGCACTTTGCGCACAACATGCTGCCCTTACAGTTCGTCAAGGATCGCGAATTTTCACGGATCGTCTACAGTGCAGCCACTTGATGGACTGGAGAGCGAACTCATGATTCGCACAATCCGGATCGACGGGTTCAAGTCCTTTGTTTCGATGGAGCTGCCGTTCGGGCGGGTGAATTGCTTCATCGACACCAACGGCATGGGCAGGCTCGCTCTGATGCAAGGGTTACTTATATGTTGACTCGTATCGAGATCGACGGTTTCAAGACGTTCGAAGGACTGACCGTCAATCTCGCGCCCTTCACGACCGTGGTCGGTAGCAACGCGGCGGGCAAGAGCAATCTGTTCGACGTCATCCAGTTGCTCTCGAACCTCGCCACACGAGATGTCTACGAGGCGCTGAAGGATATGCGCGGCGAGCCACTGGAGTTGTTTCGCAAGACCGCGGGGGGCGAGGCCAAGCAAATCACGCTGGCGGCGGAGGTGCTGGTCGATCCGGTGGTACGGGATCCATGGGGTAGTGAAGTGAAAATCACCCACACCCGCATGCGTTACGAAGTCACGCTGGAACGCCGTGAAATCAGACCCGGGGTCGAGCGCATACAGGTCGCGCGGGAGCAGGTTTTGCCGATCTTGCGCAAGGACGACCAATGGTCCGTTGAGGTTGCGCCTTCGAAGACTTTTCGGGCAGCGTATCTCAAATATGCGCGTAAGAACCCCTGGCTGACGACGGAATCGAAACCGGACGGACTCACGTTCAACATTCATCATGACGGTAAGCAAGGCCGCAATCGGCCGGCAAGCGCGGCAGAGGCGACGGTGCTCTATAGCGTGACCAACGCGGCGGATTTTCCGCACCTGTTCGCGCTCCGTGAGGAAATGCGCTTCTGGCGACTCTTGCAGCTCGACCCCGCGTTGCTGCGCAGATCGGCACCTGCGACGGCCACGGATGTCCTGAATGTCGACGGTTCCAATCTTGCGGCGGTGCTGGCGCAGCTGAAAGCGGAAACCAAGAGCGCCGAGCAGCCAAATGGTGTGCTGAGCGACATCGCGGCGGAGTTGAACAACATCGTCGCCGGCGTGACGGAACTGGACGCGGAACTTCACCCGCCAAGCCGTGAATATCGAATCAAGCTGACTATGCGCGATGGGCTGCCGTTTTCATCGCGTGTCGTGTCGGACGGTACGTTGCGGGTGCTCGCGCTCCTCACCCTCCTGCACGACCCTCGCCATCGTGGCTTGATCTGCTTCGAGGAGCCCGAGAACGGCGTGCATCCGGCACGCATCAGGCAGCTGGTTCAACGGCTCCGCGACATGGTGACCAACCCGATGGAGGAGCTATTCGACGGTCAGCCGACGCCGCTCAGTCAATTGCTGCTCAATAGTCATTCGCCCGTGGTACTAGCAGCACTTGTCGACAAAGATAACCATCCGGTCATGGGAACCATCCTGTTCGCCGACACTGCAACCATTAGTGACCCGGACAAGAAGGAAATTCGCAGACGAACCCGGTTGCGGTCAGTACGCCAAAAGCCGCAAATCTCGTTGACCGGGATTGATGAGGCGCCGCAAGCTTTTGTCTCCGACTACGAAGTACAGAAGGTACTGGATACCGCCGAGGCGGAGGGCTAGGCATGCACTATCTGGGCCTCGCTCTCTACGCGGAGGGCAGCACCGACTATCATTTCCTGCGCCCGGTGCTTCAACGGTTGTGCGAAGAAGTGTGTGCCCAGGACGCCACCCAACCGGTAGAAGTGAGCGCGGTACTTGCGCTCGATCACCCAGCTTCGCAGAGCGCGGCGTCCCGCGATGCAAGAATTCTCGCAGCGGCGCGACAGTCGCGGGGCGCCTGGAAGGTTTTATTTGTACATGCTGACGGCAGCGGCAATTCGGCACAAGCCCGTGAGAACCTGACCCGCCCGGCCATCGATCTCCTTGCCCAGCACTTTGCGGCTGAGGGCGTGGGTGTCGCCGTGGTGCCCGTTCGTGAAACAGAAGCCTGGGCTGTGACCGACGGCAATGCGTTGCGACAGGTATTCGGCACCACGCTCTCCGATACCGCGCTTGGGCTCCCCGCTTCTTCTGCGGCGGTTGAAGCTGCCCTCGATCCGAAAGCTATATTGAGGACGGCGTTCGACGCGACACGACCTTCCGGACAACGGCGTCGGCAGGGTGTATCACCCATGCTCAACGCGCTTGGGGAACAGGTATCACTTGCACGCTTGCGCCAGCTTTCCGCGTTTTCGGCTCTGGAAAGCGAATTACGCGACGGCTTGCAGCGGCTTCACATTCTGGCTTGAACGGCCGGGCTACCCCACATCGGTTCGAGAAAACTCCAATGAACGCATCAACGCTGGTCCAGAAAGTCTGGAATTTCTGCCACACCCTGCGCGACGACGGCGTCGGCTACGGCGACTATCTGGAACAGCTCACCTACCTGCTGTTCCTCAAGCTGGCGCACGAATATGCGCAGGAGCCCTACAAACGGGACACCCACATCCCCAAGGGTTACGACTGGGCCAGCCTCACCT
>JAYTDE010000170.1:0-4159 GCA_043736195.1 Burkholderiales bacterium
TGCGCGGCCAATACTTGGCATCAGTTGACAATCGGCAACGAGCCATCCGGCCGGCCAGAGCTGAAATTCGGGTCGGAGCTTGCCGCATTGTTGCAACGACGCGGTATCACCGGCTGGCATGTTTCGCTTTCAGACGAACGCGAATACGCACTTGCAAACATCGTTCTGGAGAAGGAGTCGACATGAACCGGGAAATTCCACTGGGCCGCGCGATTATCGACATCGAGGGCTGCAAGTTGACTCCTGCGGAAGAACAACGCCTGGTTCACCCGCAGGTCGGCGGGGTGATCCTTTTTTCCCGCAATTTCGAATCGATTGCACAACTGCTTGCCCTGACTGCTTCGATTCACGCCTTGAGAACCCCGGCACTCTTGATCGCAGTAGACCACGAGGGTGGCCGCGTCCAACGTTTTCGCAAGGGCTTCACGCAGATTCCACCGATGCGCGCCCTTGGCCGATTGTGGGACAAAGACGAAGATCAGGCGCTTGTCGCGGCGCGTGCGTGCGGGCTCGTGCTGGCTGCGGAGCTGAAGGCCTGTGGTGTCGATTTGAGCTTCGCCCCGGTGCTTGATCTAGACATTGGTACCAGCGGCGTGATCGGTGACCGCGCCTTTCATGGCACGCCAGACATTGTCGCCGCGCTTGCGGTCGCGCTGCAACAGGGCCTGGCCGATGGCGGCCTTGCTGCCTGTGGCAAGCACTTTCCCGGACACGGTCACGTGGCGGCGGATTCACATCGCGAGATACCGATCGACGAGCGGTCGCTTGCTGAGATCGAGGCAACTGACCTGGTTCCGTTCAGGCGTCTAGCCGCTGCCGGGCTTGCCGCGGTCATGCCGGCGCACGTGATTTATCCGGCGGTCGACCACCGTCCAGCCGGTTTCTCGCCGGTTTGGCACAAGTACCTGCGCGAGCGTTGTCATTTCGGCGGCATAGTGTTCAGCGACGACCTATCGATGGAGGGGGCGAAGGGCGCGGGCGGTCCCGTGGCGCGTGGGTTGGCCGCACTTGATGCAGGTTGCGATATGGTCCTTCTATGCAACGCGCCCGGCGCTGCGGACGAACTCCTGGCCGGGCTGGCCAAGGAGAGGGTCGGTCCGGTACCGCTGACACGTATCACCCGTTTGACGTTGCAGTCTGGCGGCAAGAAGCTTGACGAACTGCGTCAGTCGGTAAAGTACGCTCAGGCGGAACGCGCGATATCCACGCTCGTCTAGTCTGACGACTACTGGATTGGCGCTCGCACGCGGCAGCCAATCCGCAGTGGCGCGCAGGCGCTTGAACTTGTTTCGGTATTTCGCATTCCTTGGATATACTGCGCGCTCTGGAAATACCCGGAGAAAAAGGTTTGAAATTCAGACTACTGCTGGCGCTTTCCGCATTGACGGCAGCACCTGTGGCGGAAGCCAGGGCGCCGGGTATGTTTGGATTCATGGCCCAACATTCGGAGCCGCAATCGGCGTTCGGTCGGGACCAGTCCGTTGCTTTCACGATGATGCTTCCGTTTGAGGGCCGCAAACTCGGCGGCTTCGCTGTCGAAGACCTCGTGGAGGATAGCCAGCTCAAGCCTGAAGGTGCGGCGCAGATCGTCGACAGGCTGATTGAACGGGACAAGGTGCCGATCATCACCGGCCTGACCTTTTCCAAAGAGTTCACTTGAACCGCCTGGTCCATTCATGACCTGGGGCCTGTTCCTCACGCAGGTACTCAATGGAGTGCAACTAGGCATTTTGCTGTTCCTGTTGGCAGCCGGCCTGACGCTGGTTTTCGGCATCATGAATTTCGTCAATCTGGCGCATGGCTCGCTTTACATGATGGGTGCCTATTTCGCGGCCGCGGCGTTTTCCATCACAGGCTCTTTCTTCCTGGCGGCCCTTACCGCCATCCCTGCGACTATGCTGCTGGGATTGGCAGTTGAACGCCTGACGCTGATGCGGCTGTACTCTCGCGACCATCTGGATCAGGTTCTGGCCACCTATGGCTTGATACTGGTGTTCAACGAGGTGGTGCGTTTCTTCTGGGGCCCATCGTCGATCTACATGAACGCGCCGGATGAACTTGCGGGCCAGGTTGAATTGTTTGGCTTGAGCTATTCGTCGTATCGATTCGCGATTATCGGCGTGGGTCTCGCCGTCGCGGTTGGTCTTTACCTGCTTATCAACAAGACCCGTCTCGGGATGCTGATTCGCGCCGGCGCTACGAATGCAGACATGGTTTCGGCGTTGGGTGTGGACATCCGTTTCCTCAATAGCATGGTATTCGCGATGGGTGCCGGCCTGGCGGGTCTTGCCGGGCTGATGGCGGGTCCCATTCTTTCAGTGCAGCCAGGCATGGGTGAGCCCGTGCTGATTTTGACCCTGGTGGTGATCGTCACTGGCGGCATTGGGTCGATACGCGGCGCTTTCTATGGCGCAATGATCGTCGGTCTGGTGGATACGGTTGGCCGCGTCTTTCTTCCCATCCTCTTGCAGATGCTGGTCGAGCGATCGCTGGCTCAGGCCGCCGGGCCGGCGATCGCATCGATGCTGATTTACCTCTTGATGGCGGTGGTGCTGGCACTTCGACCCCAGGGCCTGTTTCCGGTGCGTAATGGTTGACCTGCGTTCGGCCCGGTTCTGGATACCCTGTATGGTGCTGCTGGCGCTTGCGCTGCTGCCGGTGTATGCAGCCGCGGTAGGTCAGAGCTTTTACGTAACCCTCTTCTCACGCATCCTGATTTATGCGCTGGCCGGAGTTGCGCTGAATTTCGTATTGGGGTTCGGCGGCCTGGTGAGCTTTGGACACGCGCTGTACATGGGGTTGGGCGCCTATGCAGTGGGCATTCTTTCGTCTCACGGGATCACCAACGGCTGGCTGCATCTGCTTGCGGCACTTACAGCAGGCGGCCTGTTCGCTACCCTGATCGGCGCTGTCGTGGTGCGCACCGGCGGCATGACCTTCATCATGATTACGCTGGCATTCGCGCAAATGGGTTACTTTTTGGCCGTGAGCCTCAAGCAGTATGGCGGTGATGACGGCCTCACCATCGAGGCTCGCAGCACTCTTGGTGCGCTCGACCTTGGCAACAACACGGTGTTGTACTACGCGATTCTTTGCTGCCTGGTCGGTGCCTTGTGGTTGTTCAACCGCATTCTCGGGGCGCGCTTTGGATTTGCGCTCAAGGGCATCAAGTCCAACGAGCGGCGCATGCTCGCGCTCGGATTCCCGACCTTTCGGTACAAGCTTACCGCTTATGTGATTTCGGCGATGGTCTGTGCGCTGGCCGGTTTCTTCCTCGCCAACTTCACCAAGTTCGCCTCGCCGTCATACATGCAATGGAGCGTATCGGGTGAACTGATCGTAATCGTTGTTCTTGGAGGAATGCTGACCCTGTTCGGGCCGGTAATAGGAGCGATCGTGCTGTTGCTTTTGGAAGAGTTGTTGCAGGCCTGGAAGCCGGTTATTTATCCACCGATCGAGGACCTGATTAGCAAGCATTGGCAACTGGTGATAGGGATCTTCGTCATTCTGGTGGTGCTTTACGCCAAGCGCGGCATCTACGGTTTCATGGTTGGAGATCGCCGCCAATGACGTCTCTGCTCGAGGTCAGCGGCCTGGTCAAACGCTTCGGCGGATTGATGGCTACCGATCACGTGAGCTTCGCGGTCGAGCCCGGTGAAGTGCACGCCATCATTGGTCCAAACGGTGCGGGCAAGACTACGCTGATCTCGCAACTTTCAGGGGAGTTGCAGCCGGATGAAGGTTCGATGGTTTTCGAGGGAAGCGACATTTCCCGCTTGTCGGTACCGGCACGCTCGCTCGCCGGGCTTGGGCGTTCATACCAGATCAGCCAGATTTTCCGCGAATTCACCGCGCTTGAAAATGTGATGCTCGCGGTTCAGGCGCATGCCGGGCGCGGGTTCTCGTTCATTCAAGCGGTTGCCCGCGAGCCTGCCATCACCGCCCCGGCATTTGAGGCACTGCGACAGGTCGGGCTGGCCGACCGTGCCACGGCGCTGGCGGCTTCCATGGCGCATGGCGAGCATCGTCAGCTTGAACTGGCGATGACCTTGGCCGGCAATCCGCGCCTGCTGTTGCTCGACGAACCGATGGCCGGCATGAGTCAGAAGGAATCCGAGGAAATGATCGCTCTGATCCGTACCCTGAAGGGGCGCTACGC
>JAYTDE010000171.1:0-3520 GCA_043736195.1 Burkholderiales bacterium
GGCGTCGCCTATGTTGACGACAGCAAGGGCACCAACGTGGGCGCCACCCTGGCGGCGCTGGCCGGCCTGGGCGATGAACTGGCTCCCCAGGCGCGCATCCTGCTGATCGCCGGTGGTGACGGCAAGGGCCAGGATTTCCGACCGCTGGCCGCGGCGGTGTCGCGCCACTGTCGCGCGGTGCTCCTGATCGGTCGCGATGCGCCGCTGATCCGCGCCGCGCTGGGGACTTCGGCCGCGGACCTGATCGACTGCGCCGACTTGGAAGCCGCGGTGCGCGGCGCGGCGGAGAAGGCGCGGCCGGGCGACGTGGTTCTGCTATCGCCGGCGTGCGCCAGTTTCGACATGTTCCGCAACTACGAGGAGCGCGCCGAAGCCTTCGTCGCCGCGGTGCGGGGCTTGAATCGCGGCGTTGACGCCGCCCCGGCAACCGAGGCCGGTGTGGTGGCGGAAGTCGCGCCCGCGGCCGCACCTGTGGATGTGGATGCGGCGGCGCAAGGAGTCGGCGATGCGTGAAACGGCTTTACGCGTCGGACGGCGCAGCTTCGGCAGCGGCGGGCAGGGCCTCGCGCCGGCGCGCTTTTCAGACTACGACCAGGGCGTCTTGTGGGTCTCTGTGTTGTTGTTGCTGATCGGCATGGTGATGGTGTACTCGGCCTCGATCGCCTTCGCCGAAGGCTCGAAGTTCACTGGCAACCGCGCGCATTTCTTCCTGGTGCGCCACTCCCTGTCACTGGCACTGGGCCTCTTCGCCGCCTACCTGGCCTTCCAGATACCGCTGGCGACGCTGCAACGCGTAGCCCTGCCGCTGTTTCTGCTGGGCGTTGTGCTGCTGGTGCTGGTGCTGATTCCCGGCATCGGCAAGAGTGTCAACGGCGCGCGCCGCTGGATTCCCTTGGGGGTAATGAACATGCAGCCCTCCGAGCTGATGAAATTGTTCGCGGTGCTGTACGCGGCCGACTACACCGTGCGCAAGGCGGCGGTGATGCACTCGTTCAAGCAAGGCTTCCTGCCGATGGCCGGCGCCATGGTGTTTGTGGGCTGGCTCTTGCTGCGCGAGCCGGACCTGGGCGCCTTCGTGGTGATCGTGATGATCGCCATCGGCATCCTGTTTCTGGGCGGCATGAACGCCCGCCTGTTCTTCGGCCTGCTGCTGTTTCTTCTCGGCAGCTTCGCGCTCCTGATCATTTTTTCGGAATATCGGCGGCAGCGCATCATCGGCTTCATGGATCCATGGAGCGACGCCTTCGGCCGTGGCTATCAGTTGTCGCATGCGTTGATCGCCTTTGGTCGTGGCGAATGGTTTGGTGTCGGGCTGGGGGCCTCTGTCGAGAAACTGTTCTACCTGCCGGAGGCGCATACCGACTTTCTGCTGGCGGTGATCGCCGAGGAACTCGGTCTGGTGGGCGTGCTTGCGATCATCCTGATGTTCTTCTGGCTGGTGCGCCGGGCGATCACGATCGGGCGCCAGTCGCTGGCGCTCGAGCGCACTTTTCCGGCGCTGGTGGCGCAGGGCATCGGCCTGTGGCTGGGCGTGCAGACCCTGATCAACATGGGCGTGAACATGGGCGTTCTGCCGACCAAGGGCCTGACCCTGCCGCTGATGAGCTTCGGCGGCAGCGGCATCCTCAGCAACTGCATCGCACTGGCGATCCTGTTGCGCGTGGATTTCGAGAATAGGCGGCTGATGCGCGGGTTGAAATCATGATCAACCAGAACACGCGCATCAATCTGGCGCTTGATCCGCTCACGCGTGCGCGCCTGCCGCTGGTCATTGTCATGGCAGGCGGCACCGGCGGCCATGTGTTTCCCGCGCTGGCGGTGGCCGAACTGCTGGTCGATCAAGGCTGCCGCGTGTTGTGGATCGGCAGTCGTGCCGGCATGGAAGCCGAACTGGTGCCGCGTCACGGCTACGAGATGGCATGGCTCTCCTTCAGCGGCCTGCGCGGCAAGGGCCTCGTGACCCGGCTTATGCTGCCCCTGCGCTTGCTGTTCGCACTGTGGCAGGCGCTCGTGATCATGCTGCGGCAACGGCCGGCTGTGGTGATCGGCTTCGGCGGTTACATCTCGTTTCCCGGTGGCCTGATGGCAGCCCTGCTGGGCCGCCGCCTGTTGCTGCACGAGCAGAACGCGGTTGCCGGCATGGCCAATCGCGTACTCGCGCGCTTGGCCGATCGCGTGCTCTGCGCGTTTCCCGGGGTGCTGCCGCGCGCCGTTTGGGTCGGCAACCCGGTACGCGCGGAAATCGCGCGGCTGGCGCCACCGGCTACGCGCTACGCGCAACGCCAGGGGGCGCTGCGCCTGCTGGTGGTGGGCGGCAGCCTGGGTGCCAGGGCACTCAACGAAATCGTTCCACAGGCGTTGGCACGCTTGTCGCTGAAAGAACGGCCGGCAGTGGTGCATCAATCCGGGCGCGCGCAACTCGCAGCCTTGCGGGCCGCCTATGTCGACGCCGGGGTCGAGGCGACGCCAGTGGAGTTCATCGACGACATGGCCGGCGAATATGCCGATGCGGACCTCGTGATCTGCCGCGCCGGCGCGATGACAGTGGCCGAAGTGGCGTGTGCCGGGGTGGCCGCGCTGTTCGTGCCGTTTCCGTTCGCGGTCGACGATCACCAGACGGCCAATGCGCGCTATCTGGCGGACCAGCAGGCGGCGCTGCTGGTCCAGCAGGCGGACCTCGATGCGGCCCGCCTGGCGACGCTGTTGGCGGGCCTGACCCGTGCGGCCTGCCTTGACATGGCCGAACGTGCGCGCGCCTGCGCCAGGCCGGATGCCGCCCGTCAGGTGGCCGAGGCTTGCCTTGAGTACGCGGAGAGTGCATGAAACACAAGGTCAAGCACATCCATTTTGTCGGCATTGGCGGCTCCGGCATGTCCGGCATCGCCGAGGTGCTGCTCAACCTGGGTTACCGGATCAGCGGCTCGGATCTGGCACAGAACGCGGCGACGCTGCGCCTGGCCTCGCTGGGCGCCACCGTGGTGTTCGGGCACGCACCGCAGAACGTGGCCGGCGCCAACGCGGTAGTGGTGTCGACCGCGGTGTCGAACTCCAATCCGGAAGTGCAGGCCGCGCGCGCGGCGCGCGTGCCGGTGGTGCCGCGCGCCCTGATGCTGGCCGAACTGATGCGCCTGAAGCAGGGTATCGCGGTGGCGGGCACCCATGGCAAGACCACCACCACCAGCCTGGTGGCAAGCGTGCTGGCCGAAGCAGGCCTCGACCCGACCTTCGTGATCGGCGGGCGCCTGACCTCGGCGGGCGCCAACGCGCGCTTAGGGCAGGGGGAATTCATCGTGGTCGAGGCCGACGAGTCGGATGCCTCGTTCCTCAACCTGCAACCGGTGATCGCTGTCATCACCAACATCGATGCCGATCACATGGAAACCTACGGTCACGATTTCGCACGCCTGAAACAGGCGTTCATCGAATTCACGCAGCACCTGCCGTTCTACGGCAACGCGATCCTGTGCGCGGACGACGCCGCGGTGCGCCAGATCATGCCTTTCGTGAGCAAGCCGATCAC
>JAYTDE010000172.1:0-1944 GCA_043736195.1 Burkholderiales bacterium
TTCGACAAGCGCCTGCAGACCCGCTTCAACGCCAAGGTCATGACCCTTTGGCCGTTTGGCCCGCAAGTGTTTTACTGCAACCAGGCGATCAAGACGCTCGACGACTTGAAGGGCCTGAAGGTGCGCAGCTTCACGCCTTCCATGGCAGCGCTGATTCAGAGCCTGGGCGCCACCCCGGTGACGCTGCAGTTCTCCGAGGTCTATCCAGCCCTGCAGCGCGGCGTCGCCAACTGCGGCGTGACCTCGCCGACCTCGGGCAATTCCGGCAAATGGCCGGAGGTGACCACGCACTTCCTGCCGCTTTCGGTGTCGGGTTCGGTACAAGGGCACTTCATGAATATGGACTACTGGAAGAAGTTCACGCCCGAGCAGCAGAAGAACATCGCCTCGCAGTTCCGCAAGATGGAAGACGAGCTGTGGTCCCTGGCCGACCGCGCCAACTCCGATGCGGTCAACTGCAACGTCGGCCGAGAGCCATGCAAGGAGAACACCAAATTCACCATGAACCTGGTAGCGGTGTCGGCGGCCGACGAAAAGCGCGTCAAGGACGCCGTCTCCAAGGTGGTACTGCCGTTGTGGAAGACCACCTGCAACAAGGTGGATCCGAAGTGCTCGGAGACCTGGAACGCCACCGTCGGCAAGGCGCGCGGCTACAAGATCGACTGAGCTTCACGTGCCGAACAACAGGTTTTCGCGCTTCCTTGAGGCCAGCACCTCGGTGCTGGTGGTCATCTGTGGCTGGTGGCTGGTCGCGTTCTCGCTGGCCAGCTGCTTCGAGATGGTGGCGCGCAAGCTGTTCCAGTACAGCCTTCAGGGTATCGACGAGATCGGCGGCTACACCCTGGCGGTGACCAGTGCGGTGGGGTTTTCCTACACGCTGATCACCCGTGGCCACACGCGCATCGATTTCCTGGTTTCGCGCTTTCCGGTCAAGGTGCGCGCGCTCCTCAACTGCATCGCGATGGTGACACTGGCCGGCACGGTGCTGTTCGCGGCCTTCCGCGGCTGGAACGTGCTGTCGGAAACCATCGAGTTCCAGAGCACCGCCACCACGCCCCTGCAAACGCCGCTGTGGATTCCGCAGTCGATGTGGTATGTGGGCATCGTGCTTTTCGCCACCATCACGCTGTACCTCGCGGCGAATTCGGTCTGGCTTTTCGCACGTGGCCGCATCGACGAGCTCAACCGCTACTACGGCCCGCAGACGCTGGAAGAGGAAATCGAAAGCGAGGCCGGCGCTGTGTTGAAGGAAGTCGCGCATGCCGCGCCAGGAGCCAAGTCATGATAGGCGCCACCGAGATCGCCATCGGCTTCGGCCTCATGCTGCTGTTGATGTTTGCAGGGCTGCATGTAGCCACCGTGATGTTCTTGGTCGCCATGGCTGGCGCCACCCTGTACCTCGGCAAATCGGCCGTGTTCGCCTTCGGCAACCAGTTCTGGGGCGCCACCGAAGACTACGTGCTGCTCTCGATCCCACTCTACATCCTGCTGGGCGAGGTGCTGGTACGAGGCGGGGCCACCGACAAAATGTACAAGTCACTCGCCGACTGGTTAAGTTTCCTCCCCGGCGGGCTGCTGCACACCAACATCGGCGCCTCGGCGCTGTTCTCGGCCGTATCGGGATCGTCGGTCGCCACCGCCGCCACCATTTCCACCATCGCACTGCCAACGTTCAAGAGCCGCAACTATGACCAGCGCATGGTGCTGGGATCGATCGCGGCCGGCGCATCGCTGGGCAATCTGATCCCGCCCGGTATCGCCTTTCTGGTGTACGGCGCGATGACCAGTACCTCGGCCGGACAGCTCTATGCGGCAGGCGTGGTTCCGGGTTTATTGATGACCTTGATCTTCATGGCGACCATCATCCTCATCAGCTGGTGGCGTCCGGATTTGACCGGCGCCAACGTGCCCGAACCGGACAGCCCGATGTCCGAAAAGATCGGC
>JAYTDE010000173.1:0-9206 GCA_043736195.1 Burkholderiales bacterium
GCCTTACTTGAACGGGTGTGACAGCACGATCGTCTGGTCGCGCTCCGGCCCGGTGGAGATCAGTGCGATTGGCGCACCGCAGGCCTGTTCCAGGCGCGTAAGGTAGTCGCGTGCGTTGCGCGGCAGGCGATCCAGTTGTTGCACGCCAACGGTCGATTCGCTCCAGCCCGGCATTTCCTCGTAGTCCGGCACGCAGGCTGCTGCGCTGTCGGCGCCCGGTGGCAGGAGTTCACAGGGCAGGCCGTTCACGGTATAGCCCACGCACAGCCTGACGCTTTCCATGCCGTCGAGTACGTCGAGCTTGGTGATGCAAAGCCCGCTGATGCCGTTGATCTGGATCGAGCGTTTGAGCGCCGCCGCATCGAACCAGCCACAACGCCGCGGGCGCCCGGTGACCGAGCCGAATTCGTTGCCCTTGACGCGCAGGTGCAGGCCGACGGCGTCGTCAAGCTCGGTGGGGAACGGGCCGGAACCGACACGTGTCGCATAGGCCTTGGTAATGCCCAGCACGTAATGCAATTGTGATGGACCGACCCCCGCCCCCGCCGCTGCCGCGCCAGCGACGCAATTCGAAGAGGTCACGAACGGGTAGGTACCGTGATCGACGTCCAGCAGTGTGCCCTGGGCGCCCTCGAACAACAGGCTCTTGCCCGCTGCCGAGACCGCATGCAACTCGTTGGAAACATCGGCCACCATCGGCTTCAAGCGCGGAGCGAACGCCAGCATCTGGTCGAGCGTTGCCTGGTAATCGACCGCGGTGGTCTTCAGGTATCGGGTCAGCACGAAATTATGGAAATCCATCACCTCCGCAAGCTTGACGGCGAAGCGCTCGGGGTTGAAGAGGTCGATTACCTTGAGGGCACGCCGTCCCGCCTTGTCTTCGTATGCGGGGCCGATGCCGCGTCCGGTGGTGCCGATCTTGCCGGCGCCCTTGGCGGCTTCGCGCGCCTGGTCGAGCGCCACGTGATAAGGCAGGATCAGGGTGCAGGATTGCGATATGCGCAGGCGGTTCGAGACGCGGATGCCGGCGGCCTCGAGTTCGTCGATCTCCTTGAACAGCGCCTCAGGCGACAACACCACGCCGTTGCCGATGTAGCAGGTAACGTCGGGGCGCAAAATACCCGAGGGGATCAACCGCAGAATGGTCTTGCGGCCGGCGATCACCAGCGTGTGACCGGCGTTGTGGCCGCCCTGGAAGCGCACCACGCCGTGTGCGTGGTCAGTCATCCAGTCGACGATCTTGCCTTTGCCTTCGTCGCCCCACTGGGTTCCGATGACGACTACGTTTTTTGCCATGGCATGCCTGTTACTAGAAGAATTGGAAGCAGACGATCAAGCCCCGCCACAGCGCGCAGCTGCAAACAGGATCGGTACACAAAACGCGCTACGACTTTACTCCGTCAGGCGGCCGCTGCGGCCACAGGGAGGATCGGTACCACGCTCCAACGCCCACCTTCAAGGCGCAACTCGCGCGCGCAACACGGCAGCCAGGACGCCCGATCATGCCCCGGCAAGGCGCTGACGACGACTTCGCCGGCCAAGCGCAAGGCGTTGATCTTGTCCTTCAATGCGGCATCGTCAGACCAAGGCGCAAGAATGCCGGTGCATTCAGCCGCATCCGGGGTGAGTCGCGCCAGTTCCCGCAGATCGAGCGAAAATCCGGTCGCCGGGCGCGCCCGTCCGAAGGCGCGCCCGACTTCGTCGTAGCGCCCGCCGCGCGCGATCGCGTTGGGCAGGCCGTCGCTGTAGGCCGAGAACACCACGCCGCTGTGGTACTGGTAGCCGCGCAGTTCGGCCAGGTCGATGCTGATCTCGGCGCCCTCGATGGTGGCAACCAGACGCTCCAGGTCATCCAGCGCGCCATGAATCTGCGGCAGGTCCGGCAGTTCGCGCCGCGCACGCGTAAGGACCTCGGGGCCACCATACAAGCGTGGCAGCAGGCGCAAGGCCGACCGCAAGGGTTCGGCCACGCTTGCGGTGGCCGCATCGATGGCAGGCGTGTCCTTGGATTGCAATAGTGCGAACAGATTCTCGCCTGCGGCAGCGTCAAGAGAGGCGCACTCGGCCAGCGCCCGAAACACGCCCACGTGTCCGAGATCCAGGCGTACCGTCACTTCGCTTTGCCTGAGCACCGAGAGCAGCAGGTTCTGAATTTCGATGTCGGCCTCGAGTCCGGCATGGCCATACAATTCCGCGCCGATCTGCAGGGGTTCGCGGCTCACCGCCAGCCCTGCAGGCAGCGTGTGCAGGACCGGGCCGCAATAGCACAGGCGGCTCACGCCATCGCGATTGAGCAAGTGCGCATCGATGCGCGCCACCTGGGGCGTAATGTCTGCGCGCAAGCCCATGGTGCGCCCGCTAAGCTGGTCGACCAGCTTGAAGGTACGCAACTCCATGTCGTGGCCGCTTCCGGTAAACAGCGAGTCCACGTACTCGAGCAACGGCGGCAGGGTCAACTCATAACCGTGCAGCCGAAAGCTGTCCAGCAAGGCGCGGCGCAGTGCTTCGATGCGCCGCGCTTCGGGCGGCAGCACGTCGGCGATGTATTCAGGCAGCGCCCAGTTGGACATGCGGTCCTAAGCTTCTCAGGCGACAACCAGATACAGCAAGGCGCCGCAGGCGATCGAGGCGGCGCCGACGAAGCGCAACTGGCCGTCGCGCAGCTCGGTCATGCGACGGAAGGTTTCGCGCCAAGCCACCGGCGCGATCAATGGCGCCAAACCTTCGATCACCAGCATCAGGGCCAGAGCGGCCAGGAATGTAGACACGAATGCTTAAGCCCGCTGCCTACTTGCCCTTGCCGGAGCCACCGCCCGGATTCTTCAGGTACTTGAAGAACTCCGAATTGGGCTCGACCACCAGGACGTCGCCCTTGTTGCGGAAACTGTTGCGATAGGCTTCGAGGCTGCGGTAGAAATTGTAGAACTCCGGGTTCTGGCCGAATGCCGCCGCATAGATCGCCGCCGCCTTGGCGTCGCCATCGCCCTTGACTGTCTGCGCACCCTTGATGGCTTCCGCCAGAATCACCTCGCGCTGCCGGTCTGCATCGGCGCGAATCTTTTCGCTATCGGCAAAACCGGTCGAGCGCAATTCGTTGGCGACCCGCTTGCGCTCGGACTCCATACGCTTGAACACCGAATCCTTGATTTCGTCGGAGAACTCGACGCGCTTCAAGCGGACATCGACGATTTCAACCCCGATCTTGCCGGCGTCGATGTTGACTTTGTTGCTGATGTCCTGCATCACCTTGTCGCGCGCCCCCGACACCATGTCGTTGACGGTGCGTTTGCCGATCTCGTTGTTGAGCGCATCCTTCAGGCTTTGCTGGATGCGATACACCGCATCGGTTTCACGCCCCTGGACACTGACGTAGTAAAGCTTGGGGTCGCTGATGCGCCACTTGACGAACGAGTCGACCACCAGATTCTTCTTCTCCGAGGTGATGAAACGATCCGAATCCGGCGTATCGATGGTCATGATGCGCTTTTCGTAGAACGTGACGTTCTGAAACGGCGGCGGCAACTTGAAATGCAGGCCTGGCTGGTTCACGACCTCCTTGACCTCACCCAAGGCGAAGACGATCGCGTACTGGCGTTGATCAACCACATATAGCGTGGACGAGGCCAGCATGGCCAGCACCAGCAGGCCGAAAATGGCGGAGACGAGGCGAGGCATCACCGTCCCTCCCGTTCGCGGTTGCGCTGCGCATCACGCGAGCGGGCTTCGACAGCAGGCGCCGCCGCACTTTCGACGGTCGGCGCGCGCGCCGCGCCGGTGCCCGAGGGCTCGACCTGCAGGCCTCCGCCACCGGCGCCACCGCCCGACTGCTGCACCAGTTTGTCCAACGGCAGATACAACAAGGGGTTGCCTGAACGCACGTCGATCAACACCTTCGAGGTATTGGCGTATACCTGCTGCATGGTTTCGATATACATGCGGTCGCGCGTCACCTGCGGGGCCTTGGAGTACTCGGCAAGAACCTGCTTGAAGCGGCTGGCATCACCCTCGGCACCAGCGATCACCTTCTGCTTGTAAGCTTCGGCTTCCTCGGTCAAACGGGCGGCCGCACCGCTGGCTTTGGGAATCACATCGTTGGCGTAGCTTTGCCCTTCGTTTTTCTGGCGTTCACGATCCTGGCCGGCCTTGACCGCATCATCGAATGCGGCCTGTACCGGCTCCGGCGGTTGCGCGTTCTGCAAGGTCACGTTGACGATCAGGATGCCGGTCTTGTACTTATCAACGATCTGCTGGATCAACGTCTCGGCCGATTTCGCCACCTGCTCCTTGCCCTCGTACAACACGAAATCCATCTTGGATCGGCCCACCAGTTCGCGCATCGCCGTTTCCGCAGCCTGCAGCACGGTTTCGTCCGGTGCCCGGTTGTTGAACAGGTATTCGGTTGCCGACGACAATCGGTACTGCACCGCGAACTGGATATCGATGATGTTTTCATCATCGGTGAGCATCAGCGATTCCTTGAGAACCTTGGTCTTGACGTTGTTGCGGTAGCCGACCTCGACTTGGCGCAGCTGCTGCAAGTTGACCATCTCATGCTGCTCGATCGGGTACGGCAGGCGCCATTTGAAACCGGCGCGATCGGTCTGTTCGGTAAATTTCCCGAAACGCAAGATTGCCGCGGTCTGCCCTTCAGGTACGATAAAGAATCCGCTCGAGGCCCACAACAGCGCCACCACCGCGGCCACCAGGGCAACGCCGCCACCGAACAACTTCATGTTGGGCGGGCCGCTATTGCCTCCGGCCGGCGCGCGATTGCCACCGCCGCCCCCGCCGAACATGCCCGACAGCTTGCGATTGAAATCACGCCACAATTCTTCCAGGTCGGGGGGTCCACCGCCAGTGGCGAATACCCGATTGCCGGCGATCCGGCTCTTTATTTCCATTAACCACGAATTTAGACGCATTGACTGCAGTGCCCTTACAAAACAGAAACGGCGGATGAGCCCGATGCTCCCGCCGCGATAGCTGCACTCTTCTGCCCCGGACCGCGCTTCTGAAGCGCCGCACGTTCCATCAGAGCTTCGCGCAAATGACCCAAACCCTCACGGGTGCGCGCGCTCACGTACAACCTTGAAATATTAGCATATTCGTCGCGCTCCGCACCCGCGCGAAAGCGCGCGCCGCCGGCTTCGCTGGCCAGGTCGATCTTGTTCCAGACCAGAATCTGCGACACGTCGGCGGCGCCGATTTGCTTGAGCACCGACTCTACTTCGGTGATCTGTTCCATGCGCGCCGGCGAGGCCGAATCGACCACATGCAGCAGCAGGTCGGCTTGCACGGTCTCTTCCAGCGTGGCGCGAAACGCCGCCACCAGGGTGTGCGGCAGGTCGCGAATGAAACCCACGGTATCGGACACCACGATATCAAGACCTTCACTCAAGTGCAGGCGTCGCGAGGTGGTGTCCAGGGTCGCGAACAACTTGTCGGCGGCATAGGAGTCGGCCTTGGTCAAGGCGTTGAAAAGAGTCGATTTTCCGGCATTTGTGTAACCGACCAGCGATACCGAAAACACCCCGCCACGGGTGCGCGCGCGGCGCTGCACGTCGCGCTGCCGCTGCAGGCGTTCCAGGCGCGCGCTCAAGAGCTTGACGCGAGCACCGAGCAGCCGGCGATCGGTTTCCAGTTGCGTTTCGCCCGGGCCGCGCAGGCCGATGCCGCCCTTTTGTCGTTCAAGGTGGGTCCAGCCGCGTACCAGGCGGGTGGCCAGGTGCCGCAGCTGCGCCAGTTCAACCTGGATCTTCCCTTCATGACTCTTGGCGCGCTGGGCGAAAATGTCGAGGATCAGCGTGGTGCGGTCGATTACCGGCACTTTGAGCGCGCGCTCGAGATTGCGCTGTTGCGCCGGCGATAGAATGTGATTGAAAACCGCGATCGCGGCGCCGACAGGCTCGATCGCCGCGGCAATCTCGGCGACCTTGCCGGATCCTGCGAATAAAGCCGGGTCGGGGCGCGACCGGCGCCCGCCCGTGAGACTTACCTCAATCAAACCGGCACTTTGGCACAGGAGCCTGAATTCGGCCAAGGCATCGGCATGGTCACCGGTGCCGAAATCAAGGCAGACCAGCGCCGCCTGGTTGGCGCTGGTGTCAAGCGCCTTGCGTTTGGGCGCCTGGTAGGAATCCAGCATGGGCGCGCGCTCAGGCCTGCGCGCCGGTGCGGTTAAGCGAAATCAGGCTTCGCCTTCCGTTTCCAGGCTCATGTTGACCGGGCGTGACGGCACCACCGTCGAGATCGCATGCTTGTAGACCATTTGTGTGACGGTGTTCTTGAGCAGCACGACGTACTGGTCGAAGGATTCGATCTGTCCTTGCAGCTTGATGCCGTTTACCAGGTAAATCGCCACTGGCATGTGCTCGCGCCGCAGGGCATTGAGAAACGGGTCTTGTAGCATTTGCCCTTTGTTGCTCATGGAAAAGCTCCAGTCTTATTGTTGAAATTTCAATGTACAACATCGTGAAATCGCTGCCAAGCACGGGCGCTGCGAACGTCGCCGGTCACAATTTTTGGGTCGCAACCGGTTTCGCCTGCGGATATCAGGACTCCGCATAGGGGTTTCGCCCGAGCTTGAACTGCACTTGTAATGGAGTCCCTTTGAGCCGAAAAGTTTCCCGAAAATAACCTTCCAGGTAACGTCGGTAGCTGTCGGGCACCTGTTGCAGCGAATTTCCGTGCACCACGATGATCGGCGGGTTCATGCCACCCTGGTGCGCATAGCGCATTTTCGGACGCGACATGCCCGCACGCGGTGGTTGCTGGCGCTCCACCGCTTCCTGCAGCGCGCGCGTGATGCGCGGCGTCGAAAGCTTGGCGGTGGCTGCCGTATAGGCCTCGCCAACCGACTTCATCAGCGCGCCTATGCCCTGCGCCTGACGCGCCGAGATGAAATGGACGTTGGCGAAATCGAGAAACTTGAGCTTGCGGGCGAATTCATGCTTGACCCGTTCGCGCGCATAGGCATCCAGCCCGTCCCACTTGTTGATCGCGATCACCACCGCGCGGCCGGCCTCGAGGATGAACCCGGCGATATGCGCATCCTGATCGGCGATGTCCTGCTGCGCGTCCAACACCAGCACCACGATGTTGGCGTCCGAAATCGCCTGAATGGTCTTGATGACCGAAAACTTCTCGATGGTCTCGAATACCTTGCCGCGCCGCCGCAGCCCCGCCGTATCGATCAGCGTGTAGGGCTTGTTGTCGTAGTCGAAGTCGATCGAGATCGCATCGCGCGTGGTGCCTGGCTGGTCGAAAGCGATGACCCGTTCCTCGCCCAGGAGGGTATTGACCAGGGTCGATTTGCCGACGTTCGGGCGCCCGGCGATGGCAATGCGCGGGCGCTTTTCAATGCCTTCCGCAGGTGCGGACTCCTCTTCGGGAAAGGGTTCCAGCGCCAGTTCGATCAGTTCGCGCACACCATCGCCGTGGGCCGAGGAAATCGAGCGTGGTTCGCCTAAGCCCAGTTCGAAAAACTCGTTGGCCATGCCGGAAAGTGTCATGCCCTCGGTCTTGTTGACCGCCAGCAGGGCCTTGCGCCCCGATTTGCGCAACATCTCCGCAATGGTGTGATCGTGCCCGGTGACGCCGGCGCGGCCGTCGGTCAGGAAAATCACCACATCGGCTTCGGCAATCGCCTGCGAGGCCTGTTTGGCCATCTCGCCCACGATGCCTGATTTGGCGTCAGGCTCGAACCCGCCGGTGTCGATCACCAGGAACGGGCGGGCGCCGACACGTCCGTGACCGTAGTGGCGGTCGCGCGTCAAGCCCGGAATATCGGCGACGAGCGCGTCGCGCGATTTGGTCAGGCGGTTGAACAGGGTCGATTTGCCGACGTTGGGCCGACCGACCAGTGCGATCACCGGCTTCATGGGGTCTGGTTTGGCGCGCCGCTTGGACTACCGGGGCCGCGAAAAGGCGACAGGCGCACCGTCTGCTGGTGGAGCCGGATTATAGCATCCGCAACCCGCCCAACCGCGCTCCCGGCCAGCCTAGCGAAAGCGCGCCAGGGCCTCCGCCGCCCGCTCCACGGCGATCACTTCCAGACCCGCGATCGCTGCCTTGGGCAGGTTGGCCTTGGGAATCAGCGCCTGGGTGAAGCCCAGCTTGGCCGCTTCGCGCAGGCGCTCCTGGCCGCGCGGCGCCGGCCGGATTTCGCCGGCCAGGCCGACCTCGCCAAACACCACCAGACCGCGCGGCAATGGCTTGCCCTTGAGGGACGACATGATCGCCAGCAGCACGGCCAGGTCGGCGGCCGGCTCGCCGATCTTGACGCCTCCCACGGCGTTGATGAAGACGTCCTGGTCATAGCAGCCGACGCCGGCATGCCGGTGCAGGACTGCCAGCAGCATCGCCAGACGATTCTGGTCGAGCCCGACCGAAAGCCGGCGCGGATTGGGCGCATGTGCCTGATCCACCAGGGCCTGGATTTCGACCAGCAGCGGTCGTGTCCCTTCCTGTGTCACCAGCACCGCCGAGCCGGGCACGTCGTGATCATGCTGCGACAGGAACAGTGCCGACGGATTGGACACCCCCTTGAGGCCGCGATCGGTCATGGCGAAGACGCCCAGCTCGTTGACCGCGCCAAAGCGGTTCTTGAAGGCGCGTATCAGACGGAACGACGAGTGCGTGTCGCCTTCGAAATACAGCACCGTATCGACAATGTGTTCGAGCACGCGCGGCCCGGCGATGGCGCCTTCCTTGGTGACATGCCCGACCAACACCACCACGATGCCGGTCTGTTTGGCGATGCGCGTGAGTTGTGCGGCGCATTCACGTACCTGTGACACCGATCCGGGGGCCGCCGAGAGCGCGTCCGAATACAGCGTCTGGATCGAATCAATGACCGCCACCGCGGGCATTTCCGCCAGCAGCGTCGCCTGAATCTTTTCGAGACTGATTTCCGGCAACAGCTTCAACCCCGGTGCATCCAGCCCCATGCGCTGGGCACGCAAAGCCACCTGTTCCGCCGATTCCTCGCCGGTGACGTAAAGCACCTTGGCCGTTGCCGACAGGCCGGCCAATGCCTGCAACAACAGCGTGGACTTGCCTATGCCCGGGTCGCCACCGATCAACACCACGCCGCCCGGCACGAAACCACCCCCTAAGACCCGGTCGAATTCGTCGATGCTGCTGCCGATGCGCGGCGTAGCGCGGGTTTCAATCTCGGCCAATGACTTCAGTGCGCCGCTGGCTGC
>JAYTDE010000174.1:0-2723 GCA_043736195.1 Burkholderiales bacterium
CGGCACCAGCGTCTACTTCAGCGGCACCCACCGCGGCAAGCAAAGCGTGATGCTCGACTTCAAGAAGCCCGGCGCGGTCGAGGCTTTCCTGCGCCTGGCAAAACAGGCCGACGTGGTGCTCGAATCGTTCCGCCCCGGTGTGGTGGACCGTTTGGGCATCGGCTACCAGGCGGTGCGCGCGGTCAACCCGCGCATCGTCTATTGCTCGATCGCCGCCTACGGCCAGACCGGGCCCTACGTCAAGCGTGTCGCGCACGACATGAGCGTGCAGGCCGAATGCGGCCTGCTGGACCTGAACCGCGGCAGCGACGGCGCGCCGGTGATGCCCAGCGTGCCTTCGGCCGACCTGGCGGCTTCGCTGATGGCGCTGTCGGGCATCCTGATGGCCTTGCTAAGGCGTACCACCACCGGTGCAGGCGATTACGTCGACATCGGCATGCATGACAGCCTGACCGCGTGGATGGCCAATATCGTGAGCCCGGTGTTCGCGGAAGACCGCGAACTTGTGGCCCGCGAGGAGCGCACCTTCGGCGGCTACGCCTTCTACAACGTCTACCGCTGCGCCGACGGCAAGTACCTGACCATGGGCGGCAGCGAGATCAAGTTCGCCGGCAACGTGCTCACCGCGCTGGGCCGGGGGGACCTGATCGACATTTGCAAGCTGCCACCCGGGCCTGCGCACGACCCGGTGAAGAAATTCTTGGCCGACACCTTTGCCACCCAAGCGTTGGCGCACTGGGAGGCGTTTCTCGGCAAGATCGATTGCTGCTGGGCACCGGTCAAAGGGGTGCGTGAAGGCCTTAAGAGCGCGCAGGTGGCGGCGCGCGAATTGAAGATCGACTATCCCGATGGCACCTCGCACCTGGGCATTCCGATCAAGTTTTCGGCCGAGCCGGGGCGGGTCAATCCGCAGGCACCGGCGCTGGGCGAGCATACCGCAAGCGCGCTGGCGGTGGCAGGTTACGGCCCTGACGAGATTGAGACCTTGCGCAGTAACGGCGCGATCCGCTGAGGGTAATGCAATGCGCGCTCTCTAACGCGCACTGACCGCCTCGCGCCTTCGCCACAGCGGCCATATGCACGCCGCCGCCCCAGCGCAGAGCGCCAGCGAACTCCACGCCAGCGGCTTCAAGCTGCCGTCGTCGAGCGCCCCTGACAGCACCGCGAACAGGGCCCCGGTGAATAGCTGAACCGCGCCTACCAGCGCGGACGCCGTGCCGGCACGCTCGGGATAAACCGCGGTGGCGCCGGCGATGCCGGCGGCGAATGCAAGCCCGGTGCCGAAGGACTGCACAGCGATCGCCGCCAGCATCCACTCCCAGTGCGCCTGGCCTGCCGTCACGATCAACAGCAGTGTGCCGCTACAGCCGAACGCCAGGCCAAAGGCCAGCAGGCGGTCGACGCCGGCGCGTCTGATATGGCGCGCCGCCAGAAAATTGCCGGCCGCGAATCCGCCATAGGCCGCCAACATGGCCGTCGAAATGCCGACTGGCGTCATGCCAAAGGAGCGTGTCAGGAAACCGGGGCCGACGACAAGAAAACCGATGAAGCTGCAGTTGAGCAGCGAGAAGCCGAACGCGTAGGCACAAAAGCGCCAGGCGGCGAATAGCGCGGCGTAGTTGCGCAAGGTATCAGCCAGACGGGCGCGCACACGCATGGCCGGCGGCAATGTTTCGCCATGCAAGCGGTGGGCAAGTACCAGGAGAACGGCGCCCACCACGCCGCAAGCATAAAACCCGGCACGCCAGCCGAACCAGGTCTGCAACAGGCCACCTACGAGCGGTGCGACAGCCGGCGTCACGCTAAGCGAGATCATGATCAAGGCCATGGCACGCGCCGCGTCCGGCCCGGCGAAACGATCGCGCACCGCCGCGCGCGGAATCATCAGGGTGACGCAGCCACCCAGGCCCTGCAAGAATCGACAGGCCAGCAAATGGCTGTAAGAGTCGGCCAGCGCGGCACCGATACTTGCGCCTAAGAAAATCGCCAGCCCGGCCAGCAAAATGATGCGTCTGCCGAACGCGTCCGACAAGGGTCCGGCGATCAGTTGCCCGATTGCCATGGTGAACGCGTAGATCGAAACCATCCACTGCATGCGGCCAGGATCGAGCGCGAACTCCGCCTGGATCGCCGGCAACAAGGCGGGAATCACGTTGAATCCGAACGGCGCGCCCACGCCTGCCACGATCAGCCAGGGGATCGATACCGGGCTTGACTGCGAACCACCTTTAGCTGCCACACTGATTCCCGCAAAACGTCTCGATCGCCGAATCGCAATGCGGCGCCGGGAAGACCGCGTTCACGCTCCGGCGCGAAGGATCGATACGGTGCCGGCAGAGTCGTATTTTAGGCGCTGCGGTGAGTGTCGGCCCACAAAAGGCCGGATGGCATTGGCGCTACGCATCGCGGGCAACGCCCACGCATCCTGATGTCGCGCGCTTGCCTCCAGAGCCCTACCCCGCGACACCGCGCATGCTGTGGTGGGCGCCGCTGCCACGCGCGATGATCTTATCGGTCGCGGTGATGTCGCCTGGCTCGAAAGACGCCAGCGCGCCCACACGCGCATAGACCGGTTCGAAATCGATGCGTGCCAGCTCAAGCAGTTGTTCCAGGCTGTCGAGCACGAAGTAGGTTTCCTGGAAGTCATCGATGCGGTAGCGCGTGCGCATCACGCGCTCCAGATCGAAGCGCAGCCGGTTGGGCGAGGGATCATCCAGCGCGAA
>JAYTDE010000175.1:0-7723 GCA_043736195.1 Burkholderiales bacterium
GCCTTTTGCTCCTCGGTGCCGAACATCACCGCCGGGTGCAGGCCGAAGATGTTCATGTGCACCGCCGAGGCGCCGGAAAAGCCGGCCCCCGATTGCGCCACCGTCTGCATGATGAGGGCTGCTTCGGTGATGCCGCGACCGGCGCCGCCATGCGCCTCGGGCATGGCGATGCCAAGCCAGCCGCCGGCGGCCATGGCGGCGTGGAAATCATGCGGAAAGCCGCCCTCGCGATCGTGCTTAAGCCAGTAATCGGCGTCGAAGCGTTCACAGATTTTCGCCACCGCGTCGCGAATGGCGAGTTGCTCTTCGTTGAATGCGAAATCCATGTCTGACTCACCCTTCCAGTGGCTTGCGTTTCATTCGGCCTTGATGCCGGCATCCTTGATGACTTTGCCCCATTTGGCATGATCCGCCTTGAGCTTGTCGAGGGTCTGCGCCGGGTTCAAGAATTCGGCGTCGCAGCCCATCTGAAGATACTGATCCTGCAGGTTCTTGTCTTCGCCGGCCTTCTGCAATGCCTGCGACAGGCGCGCCACCACCTCCGCGGGCAATCCGGCCGGGCCCATCAGTTCGAACCAGCCGGTGGAATCGAAACCCTTCAACCCCACCTCGTTCATGGTCGGCACATCCGGAAAAGCGCCGGAGCGTCGCGGCGAGGTGACCGCGAGCGCACGCAACCTGCCGCTCTTGAGCGGACCTACCACCGGTGCCAGGGATGAAAACAGCATCGGTACCTGACCACCCATCAGGTCGGTCATCGCGGGCGCCCCGCCCTTGTAGGGAATGTGCAGCAGGTTGACACCGGCGACGCTCTTGAAATACTCGCCTGAAAGGTGGTGCGGCCCGGCGATGCCCGAAGTGCCGTAGCTCCACTTGTCAGGCTCCTTCTTCGCCGCCGCGATCACCTCGGCGACACTCTTGAACGGCGTGGCGGGATGCACCACCAGCATGCTGCCGGTACTGCACACATGCCCCACATGGGTAAACGAATTCAGGTGGTGATAGCCAACCTTGGTCAAGTGGGGCGCGGTGGTGAACGGCCCGTTGTCGGCAAAGTAAAGGGTGTAGCCGTCGGGCGTCGCCTTGCTGATGAACTCCGCCGCCACCCCGCCGGCCGCGCCGGGGCGCGGCTCGATGATGATGGGCTGGCCGAGCAGCGGTTCGAGCACGCGCGCCAGCGGCCGCATGGCGGAATCCGCCGCGCCGCCAGGGGTGTAGCCCAGCACGACGCGAATCGGCTTGTTCGGATATGCCTGGCCATGGGCCTGCGGCAGCAGGATGGCGGCGCCCAGGATCGCGGCACTTGCAATGGTGCGAATCATGAAATGGTCTCGATGGGTTATTGGTGATTGATGGCTCACACTCAGGAAGGCAGGTCCAGCACCTGCCGCGCCAGGATGTTGCGCTGGATTTCGTTGCTGCCGCCATAGATGGTCGGCACCCGCGACTTGTAGAACAGCGACAACACGTCGATTGTGCTGTCGCCGATCGGCACATCACCACGGAAGCCGCCGTAGTCGCCAGCGACCTCGAGCCCCAGCTCGGCAATGCGCTGGAAGGTTTCGGTGGCCCATATCTTGAGCATCGAGATGTCGGGCCCGAGCGCTTCACCGCGTACCAGGGTGGCGGCGAAGCGTGCATACAGGTCGCCCAGGTGCACCACGTCGAGTTTGACCGCCGCGAACTTGTCGCGAAACAGCGGGTCGGCGAACACCCCGCGGGCGCGCGCCAGGTTCTCCAGCACCGCCAGGCCGTACTCGGGCAGCTTGGGGCTGCCGATGAAAATGCGCTCGAAGGTGAGCAGCGACTTGGCGATGGTCCAGCCGCGATTCTCCTCGCCCACCAAATTGGCCACGGGCGTGCGCACGCCATCGAAAAACACCTCGCAGAACTCCTCGTGGCCTGCCATGTCGCGAATCGGGCGCACCGTGATGCCGGGCGCCTCGATGTCGACCAGGAGGAAACTGATGCCATCCTGCTTTTTCGCGTCGGGGTCGGTGCGCACCAGCACAAACATGTGGGTGCCGTCCTGCGCCAGGGTGGTCCAGATCTTGTGGCCGTCGATGATGTAGTGGTCGCCCTCGCGCCGCGCGCGTGTCGACAGGCTCGCCAGATCGGAGCCGGCACCCGGTTCCGAATAGCCCTGGCACCAGATGTGTTCGCATTTGAGGATCGACGGCAGGAAGCGCCGCCGCTGCTCCTCGGTGCCGAAGCGCTGCAGCACCGGCCCCACCATCAAGACGCCATGGTCCTGGAAGCGCGCGATGCCGAAGCGCTCCTGCTCCTCGATGAAGATCAGCAACTTGGCCGGCGTAAGGCCCATACCGCCATACTCGGCCGGCCAGTTGGGCGCGATCCAGCCTTTATGGGCCATGCGCAGATACCACTCGCGGATCTCGTGCCAGCGCAGGCGACGCGGCGCATAGCGCAGCGACTGCGGGTAATGGGCCTCGAAGTCGGCACGCACCAGCGCGCGGAACTGATCATCCGCCAGCGCGTTCCAGTCGCGTTCCTGCACCACGCCATAGCTCATGCCGGCTCCCCAGTGGTGTCCAGCGCCCGGCTCAGGGTGTCGTGGCGACGGCGGTGGGTGGCGCCATTGCCCAGCCACGCCGCCAGCACCAGCGCACGGTTGAAATACAGGCTCAGATCGTATTCATCGGTGAAGCCGATGGCACCATGCAGCTGCACCGCCTGCTTGCATACCAGAAGCGCAGCGTCGGCGGCACGCGACTTGGCACTCGAAGCCGCCAGCGAGCGCTGCCGCGGCGTGGCAGCGACGGCATCGAAATGCCCGAGCGCGGCGGCGAGCGCCGCCTTGGATAATTCTTTCTGGATCCAGATATCCACCGCGCGATGCTGCAAAGCCTGGAAGCTGCCGATCGGCTTGCCGAATTGCTTGCGTGTGCGCAGGTATTCGAAGGTGAGTTCGAGCACGCGCTCCATGATGCCGGTGAGCTCGGCTGCGGTGCACAGGATGGCGGCATCGGTTGCATAAGCCAGCGCCGCGCTGGCGCAGGCGGGGCCGGCCAGCAGATCGGTCTGCGCCACCCGGACGTCGTGCAGTATCAGCCGTGCGCCGGTACTGCCGTCGGCCGCCACTTCAGCCTCGACCGAAAGGCCCGCGCGTGTACGTTCGATGGCGTAGAGCGCCATGCCCCGCGGCCCGCGTGCGGCGATCACGAACAGGTCGGCGGCGGCCACCCGCACAAAACGGCAAGACCCCGTCAACAGGGTCGCCGCAGCTTGTTCACGCGCGCTCACGCCGCTCGCTTCGGGCATCAGTTCAGCGCTGTCGTTCTGCCAGGCCAGGGTAAGGATTCGCTCACCCGCCAGCACTTCGGCCAGCAGTGATTCGCGCAATGCCGGCTGGTCGCAGCGCGTCAACGCTGCCGTGGGCAACACCGAAGCGGCGACGAAAGGTTCGGGGAACACCGCATAACCGATGCGACCGGCGATCGCGGCGGCCGCGTCGAGGCCAAGACCCAGGCCGCCCTGCGTCTCGGGCACCAGTACCGAAAACCAGCCCTGGGTCGCCATCTGCCGCCACACACCGAGGTCAAAGCCCGGCGCGCTGGCGCGCGCAGCCCGCACCCGCTTTGAATCTGGTTTGGCGAACGCGGCAGCCGCGTCCGCCAGCATGCTCAGCGTATCGTCACTCATGGAGCCTCTTTCGCTTAATCGGTGCGCACGATCAACGCCGCTGCGGAACGCTACGCCGGGTCCCAGCTGAACACATCCTGCGAACGATCGAGCGGGAAAAAGCTCGCTTTCATGGCCGGCATGGCGTGGTCGGCGATGGTCTCGGCGGTCCAGCCTTCGGAACGATGCACCGAACGGATCGGCCGGCTCTGGCTGAAGAGGAAAATCTCGTTGGCACGCACCCCGAAAATCTGGCCCGACACGCCAGCCGCGGCGTCGCTGGCCAGATACACCGCCAACGGCGCAATCTTGGAAGTCTGCATGCTCTTGAGTTTTTCCACCCGCGCCTTCTGATCCGGCGTCTCGGTCGGAATCGAGCCGATCATGCGGCTCCAGGCGAAAGGCGAGATGCAGTTGGACCGCACGTTGTACTTGGCCATGTCCATGGCCATCGATTTCGACAGGCCGACAATCCCCAGCTTGGCGGCCGCATAGTTGGCCTGGCCGAGATTGCCGATCAGGCCGGAGGTGGAGGTCATGTTGATGTAGCAGCCACGCGCCTCGCTCTTGAAATACGGCGCCGCGGCACGCGCCACGTAGAACGAGCCGTTCAGGTGCACATCGATCACCGCTTTCCATTCCTCGATGCTCATGTTGAAAAAGAAACGGTCGCGCAGGATGCCGGCATTGTTGACCACGCAATCGATGCGCCCGAACGCATCGATCGCGGTCTTGATGATGCGGTTGGCGGCATCCCAGTCGGACACGCTGTCGGTATTGGCCACCGCCATGCCACCGGCGGCCTTGATCTCGTCGACCACCTTTTGCGCGGGGCCGACATCGCTGCCTTCACCACTGACTGAAGCGCCGAGGTCGTTCACAACAACCTTGGCACCGGCCTTGGCGAACGCCCAAGCGAAATCACGACCGATGCCGCCGCCGGCGCCGGTGATCACTGCCACTTTGCCTTCGAGCATTCCGGACATTTTCTTCAAACCTCCCCGATTATTGAAAAACACGCGCCATCCTGGCGTCGTCGGACCTTATTTTCGCACGGCCTTCGGCAGCGGCCGTTCGCGCGCAGCGCAAGAGGCTTCAACCGGCCAGTGCCAGCCCGACGGGTACACCCGGCGCCCGATCGCTGGGCCAAGCGGAATCGCCGCGGGACGGAACTCGCAGCGCGTTGCGGCACCTCAGGCGCCGAGCTTGCCCGGCGCACGACATTTCACCATGCGCAACGGCGTATAGGTCAACACCACCATGCCATCGTGTTTGACCACCTTGTTGCGGGTACGCACCAGGCCGCGGCCGGGGCGGCTTTTGGACAGGCGCGCCTCGATCACTTCGCATTCGACATGAATGGTGTCGTCGGCAAAAGCCGGATTCTCGATATTGAGTTCCATGTTGAGAAAGGCGTAGCCGGTATGCTGCATGGTCGACTGCGCGAGCAGCCCTTCGGCAAAGCAGTAGGACAGCGCGCCCGGCGCCACCCGCCCCTTGATGTCGGATTCGTTCTTCACGAACTCCATGTCCGTGAACAGGACTTCGGTCATGTGGATCACATTGCAGAATGCACAGATGTCGGCATCCTGGATGGTGCGGCCGACGGTACGAAATTTCCTGCCCACGGGCAGATCCTCGAAATACAGTCCCAGTCCCACGGTTTCCATTGTCTTCTCCTCTTTTGTTCGATGCGTCGCTGGCGCCTGCGCCGCTTTCCACACTTTATCCGCCCGCATCGGAGCTGTACACCGCTCTTTGCACTGCGCACAGCGTTTGCGGCCAAGGTTCCCTGTCGATCCCTATCCGGCGCCGCGCTGGCTGTAAACTGGATTCACCAGGGCCCCTCGCGGCACTTCACTCCGGAGACCGTCCAGATGGCCAAAGATCGCAATTTTCTGCTGAACTGCTGGTATGTAGCGGCCTGGGATCACGAACTGATCGATGGCCGGCTGATGGAACGCACCATCCTCGAAGAGCCGGTGCTGCTCTACAAGGGCGATAGCGGCCGCGCCGTGGCATTGGACAATCGCTGCTGTCACCGTGGCGCCAAACTGTCCAACGGGCGACTCGAAGGCGACTGCGTGCGCTGCATGTACCACGGCCTGAAATTCGACTCAAGCGGCCGCTGCGTACAGATTCCCGGGCAGGACAACATTCCCGCCAAGCTCGGGGTGCGCAGTTATCCGCTGGTCGAACGCGACCACCTGGTGTGGATCTGGATGGGCGCCGCCGAACTGGCCGACCCGGCGCTGATCATCGACATTCCTTACCTGCGCGACCCGGCCTGGCGCGGCGCCGCCGACTACATGCACTACGAAGCCGACTACCGCCTGATCGTCGACAACCTGTCGGATTTCGCGCATCTCGCTTTCGTGCACACCCACACCCTGGGCGGCTCCGAGGAGTATGCGTTCAAGACCAAACCGGTGGCGGTGGAACGCCTGGAGCGCGGCTTCCGGGTCGAGCGCTGGAGCATGAATTCCGCGCCGCCACCGTTTCATCGCAAAGTGGTGCGCGACGATGCGCCGCTGGACCGGCGCAATATCGGCCTGATGCATGTGCCCGGAATCTTCTTCCTGGAGACCCTGTTCGTGCCGGCCGGCAGCAGCGCCGATGCGGACAATGCGGCAAGCGCGAAGCAGTATCGCAATTGCCAGTTCTTCACTCCCGAGACTCGGCGCAGCACGCATTTCTTCTGGAACTACCTGCACGACTACGACCTGCACGACCCCACCGTGGCGCTGTCATTGCACGACAGCATGGTGCAAGGCTTTCTGGAAGACAAATTCATCATCGAGGGCCAGCAGCAGGTGCTGGATGAAGATCCCGACTTCAAAATGCATGCCATCGCCTCGGACGCGCCGCTGGCGCATTTTCGTCGCGTGCTGCAAAAGATCATCGATGCGGAGCGCCAGGTGCCACTGGCGGCAGTGGCGTGATGGAATACACAGCCGCACTGCTGGCGCGCCGGCCCGGCGGCATGAGCGAAGAGGAATGGCGCTCGCGCCTGGAACTGGCCGCCTGTTACCGCATATTCGACGCCCTGGGCTGGACCGAGCTGATCTACAACCACATCACGCTGCGCTTGGCCGGACCGGAGCGCCACTACCTGATCAACCCGTTCGGACTCAACTACAACGAAGTGACGGCCGCCAACCTGATCAAGGTGCGCCTGGATGGCAGCGCGGTCGACACCACGCCGTATCCGGTCAACCGCGCCGGCTTCATCATCCACAGCGCGATCCATGCCGTGCGCGAGGATGCGCACTGCATCATGCACACCCACACCACCGCGGGCATGGCGATCGCCAAGAAAAAGGCCGGCCTGTCGCACGATGATTTCTACGGAGCCATCCTGACCGGGCGCGTGGCGTATCACGATTTTGAAGGCATCAGCCTGCGGGCAGATGAGCAGCCGAGGCTGGTGGCGAGCCTGGGCGCGCGCGATGTGCTGATACTGCGCAACCATGGCCTGCTGGTGGTCGAGCGCGACGTGCCGGCGGGCTTGCGCCTGATGTGGCATCTGCAGCGTGCCTGCGAAATCCAGACCCTGGCGCAGGCGGTCAACGGCCCGGACATCGTGTTGTCGGATCAGGTGCGGCGCCAGTCGGCCCTCGACGCCGCCAACTTCGAACCGCGTGGCCAGCTAGAACGCCTGTTGATGGCGAGCATGCTCAGGCGCGCCGGTGTGAGTCTGGATTCGCTGGCCGGGATTTAACCTGAAGTTCCCCTTAGGTCACAAGAAGCCAACTTGCTGAACCGCTGTTTTTTCAGAAATATCTGACCCGGATGCGAGCTTGGGACGCTCACAAGGGTCGGTGTTAGCATCGCAAGACATTGCCGGACGCACCGAACGCTCGCGTGCACACCGCAAACGTTGGACGGGGCCGCCACACGAAATGACCAACCAGTTCTTCGAAAAGCCGATCCTGAACGGTCCCTATGGCTACCCATCGCGCCATTGGGAGCTTGACGCCGACGGGCAGCCTACCCAACAGATCATTGATCGCCGCCGCCTGGCGGAATTCATCACACCCATCCCCAAACCGAAAAAGCGCAAGGGTGGCGATCAGGCATC
>JAYTDE010000176.1:0-4311 GCA_043736195.1 Burkholderiales bacterium
CGCGTCGCCGCGCTCGAACGCCAGCTTGAACGCGGCGGCCAGCTCGATCGCAGCGCGCTGGACGCCGAGCCTTCGGCCGAAGAACTCGCGCAGTCGAAGGCCGATCGCGAGGCCTTTGTGCGCCACCTGATGAGCCCGCTCCTGGGGCGGCAAGCCAGCCGGGGCGGCGCGGCATGATGCCGACGGCGCCCATGCCGGCGGCCGCTGCGCAGGGTGTGCCCGACCCCGCACCGGATCGCGCGTTTGCCGCCGCCCAGGCGTTCCTGGTCTCGGCCAAATCCTTCTGGACCACTGAACTGTTTCCCGCTTTGCGCGGCGAATATGAGACCGCACGCGATCCCGTTGCCGCCGAGACCCCCGCTACCGTTGCAGCCTCGTTGACGGACTCCACGCTTTACCGGTATTTCAGCTGGCTAGAACGGCACATGCAGAAAATGAAGTATTCGGGGCGCTACGGCCTGGTCAACTGGCAAGAGCGGCACCGGCGGGCGCTCGAAGCCTCGCTTGACGCTTCGGTGGCGCTCGATCCCACGCTCGATTTGCCGCGCTACTACGTCAGCGTGGATATTCATCAACATCCCGGCGGGGTATGGAGCGATGCGCTGGCCGGTTTTGTGTACGAACGCGGTGCGCGCTCGACCACGCCGCTTGCCGCCGGCCGCCACACCGACCTGCACCAGCGCTTCACCGACCTTGTCGCGCGCACGGTCGCGGCAAGCAGTATCCTCGACCTGGGCTGCGGCTTCGGCAAGAGCACGCGGCCGTTCTGTGTGGCCTTTCCGGCGGCACGCATTGAAGGCGTCGACCTGGCCGCACCCTGCCTGCAGCTGGCAGCGAAGATGGGCGCCGACTTAGGACTGGACAACGCCCGCTTCAGGCAGGCCGATGCGGCGCATACCGGCAGCGCTTCAGGCGCATTCGACCTGGTCACCTCCACCATGCTGTTGCACGAGCTGCCGCCGCCGGCGATCAAGCAGGTGCTGGCGGAAAGCGCACGCGTGCTGGCGCCGGGTGGCTGGATGTTTCATCTCGACTTTTTGCCCGCGGTGCAGCCGCGCAACGATGCGTTCATGCACTTCATCCACAGCGGGCACGCGCGGCGCAACAACGAACCCTTCATGCAGCCACTGACGCAATTGGATCTGCCGGCCCAACTGCGCGCCCTGGGTTTTGATGAGATCGAGTTGCTGCCGTTTGAAGAAGCCGATGGCGTGCTGGCGCCGGATTATCCGCACTGGCGCTTTCCCTGGACAGTGATTCGCGCACGCAAGGTGTTTTCGAACGGCGAAAATCGCGCACCATGAAGCCTGCAGGTGGCCTCTTCGCCATGCTGATCCTGTGGCCGGCCGCGGCAATGGCCGCGCCATGCCTGGGCGTCTTCGATGCCTTCATCGCGCGCTTCGAGCGCGATCCCGACTTTCAACGCCAGACCACGCTCTACCCGTTGGATTTCACTTTTCTCGATCGCACCTCCGAAGCCAGGCCCAGGACGGTGAAACTGGCGCTGACCCGCAAGGCGGCCGCGGCACGCGACGACCTCGACTTTCCAAACGCGGCGCAACAACAATCGGTCCCGCTCTTGCGGGCGCAGAAATGCGGCCAGCCCAACGCCTGCGTGGTGGCCTTCGACCAAGAAGGCGTCGACACCCATTCGATACGCTTCAGCTTCGGTTTGCGCCGCGGTTGCTGGCGCTTGGTCGGCATCGCCAACATCGCGCAGTGATGCGCTGGTGCCAGGCGCGCCGCTCAACCCGAGCGGTGCGCTTGATAGACAATGCTGCACGGCGGACTTCAACTGCCGCACACACCAAAGGAATCGAGGAAAACGGACATGACTCTTGCCAAACGCCTGGCTAAAAAACAGGTGCTGCTGGCCCCGGGCATCTACGACGCCTTGTCGGCGCTGATCGCCGAGCAAACCGGCTTTGAAGCCGTGTATCTCTCGGGCGCCTCGATCGCGTATACCCGCCTGGGCCGCTCCGACATCGGACTCACCACCTATACCGAAGTGTGCGAAACGCTCAGCGCGATACGCGAGCGCATCAGCCTGCCGATCATTGTCGATGCCGACACCGGCTTCGGCAACGCGCTCAACGTGCAGCGCACGGTACGCGGCTTCGAGCGCGCCGGCGCGGGCCTGATCCAGATCGAGGACCAGGGTTTCCCGAAGCGCTGCGGCCACCTTGAAGGCAAGAGCGTGGTCTCAAGCGCCGAGATGGCGGGCAAGATTCGCGCAGCCGTCGATGCGCGCGTCAATCGCGACACCCTGATCATGGCGCGCACCGACGCAGTGGCGGTCGAGGGTTTCGAGCCGGCGCTGGAGCGTGCGGAAAAATACCTTGAGGCCGGCGCCGACGTGCTGTTCATCGAAGCGGTGCGCAGCAACGAGCAAATGCAGGAAGTCAATGCGCGTTTCAAGAACCGCGTACCGCTGCTGGCCAACATGGTCGAAGGCGGCAAGACCCCGGTCAAGAGCGCCGAAGACCTGGAAGCACTCGGTTACCGCATCGTGATCTTTCCCGGCGGCACGGTGCGCGCGGTGGCCCACATGCTGGCGCGCTATTACTCGAGCCTCTTCAACCACGGCACCACCGCGCCGTTCGCCAAGAGCATGCTCGATTTCGACCGTCTCAACGCGCTGATCGGCACCCCTGAACTGCTGGCCCGCGGCAAAAAATATGAAGAATGAACTGTCGGACTTCACCCCGGAATACGGGCATGCGCTGGGTGTTGCAACCCCGCAGGCCAACACCACGGTGGAGCCGGAGATGCAGTTGCTGCTGGAAGGCACGGTCCTCGCCACCCGCTTGACCAGCACACTCGCCGACTCGCGCGCACGCCTGATCGATTACTTCGACCGCTTGTCTGTGGCCATCGGCCAATTCGACGTCGCGCCGCTGAAAGCCGTGGGCTTCGCCTGCACCGGCTCGGCCTATCTGGTCGGGCGCGAAGAGGAAGCGCGGCGCATCGATGCCGCCGCGGCCGCGGCCGGCTATCCGGTGCTGTCCGCCGGCATCTGCATTCGCGCCGCCTTGGCCGAACTGGGCGCCAAGCGCATCGCGCTCCTGTCGCCCTACCCGAAATGGCTGTCGGAGGCCGGGCAGCAGTACTGGAAGAGCCACGGTCTCGATCTGGTGTCGGTGGCCGGCCTGCCGGCCGACCTGCTCGATACGCGCAACATCTACAAGCTCACCAGCGCGCGCGTGCAGGAAGTTTTCGACAAGCTCGACACCACGCAAGCAGACGCGGTGCTGATGTCCGGTACCGGCATGCCCACCCTTTCCACCATTGCCAGTGTCAAGCCCGGCATGCCGGTGCTGTCGTCCAACCTGTGCCTGGCGTGGCAATTGACGCGCGCCGCCGGCGGCGATGCGGCGCTGTCCCCCTGGCTTGCCGGCGACGCGCGTTGGCGGGCGCGCCTGGCGGCGCGGCGGGCCTGACCGGGAACCCGGATGATCGAGACTCCGATCCAGATTGTCGGAGGCGGCCCGGTCGGCCTGACGCTCGCCGCCGAACTCGGCTGGCGCGGCAGCGCCTGCACACTGGTGGAGGAACGCACCGAGCCGACGCGCCATCCCAAAGCCACTCTTCTGGGCGCGCGCTCGATGGAATACTTTCGCCGCTTCGGAATCACCGAGGCGATCTACGCCGCCGCCTTGCCGCCGGAGGTCAATTACTTCATCACCTTCTCGACCCGGCTCGCCGGCCGCGAGCTGTACCGCGTGACCTCGCCTTCGATCGCCGAGACCATCGAGCGGCCACCTGAAGTAATGAGGAAGTACCGCGAGCTGTCGTGGAGCCCGTACTACAAAACGCAGATCGGCCAGCAGGCGGTTGAACCGGTGCTGTGGAAATTCGCCCAAGCGCAGCCCGGCGTGACGCTCAAACACGGCTGGCTCTTTGCCGGATTCACCGATCACGGCAGCCATGTCGAGAGCCGCATCGTCAACCTCGCCGACGGTAACGAGCAGAAAGTGCGTTCGCGTTACCTGGTGGCCTGCGACGGCGGCGCCAGCCCGATTCGCAAGAACCTGGGCTTGCGCATGAACGGCCGCGGCCGCATGCGCGCCAATGTCAGCTTCTATTTCCGCTCGCCCGAGTTTTTGGCGATCCACGGCAAGGGCCTGGGCAACCTGTATTTCGTGTTCGCCCCCGATGCCTTTGGCGTATTCACCGCGATCAATGGCCGCGATTTCTGGAACTTCCAGTACTACTTTCTCGACCCCGCGCGCGAAACCGCCGATCTCGATGCGCGCGAAGTCCTCACCCGCGCCGTCGGCCGGCCGTTCGACTTCGACCTGCTGGGCACCC
>JAYTDE010000177.1:0-7129 GCA_043736195.1 Burkholderiales bacterium
GAGTGCTGCTGTCCGCAATTGCACTTGCCGAGTGAATGCGGCACAAGGCTTGAGGGTCCGTGCTTGCTCATGACTCGCTCCTTGAAACAATGGCTGGGACGGCTTTCAATTTACAACCAAAGGCTGGCGCTGCGGGTCGGCGGCAGCCGATATGTCCCGATTTGCATCGGCGGCGTCGAAGGTCGTTTCTTCAAAGTAAGCGGGCTCGCGCCGCGTACGGTCGACCGTCAACCTGAAAATGTCAAACCGGTTGTAGTAGCCGACGACATCGTGAAACTGCTTGGGCTCCACGCACAGCGCCACGTCGATCTCGCCATAGAGTATGCCCTCGTCGTCGCGCCGCGCTTCGGTAATCGGCAGGCCGTCCGGGCCCAGCATGATAGAGACGCTGCGCGGCGTGTTGTCGAGGATCGCGGCCACCCTGGCGTCGTCTTTGGCGATGGCGTCACGGGCGGTCTTGTCGAGAAAGGCCGAGGCCACGATATTGAACACCTTGCCTTCGAACGAATGCGCACCGGCGCGAATGCGGATCGCCGATTCGATGTCATAGGCGCCCGATTCGCCCGGGGGGCGGGTCGGCCAAATCGGCGGATAGGACGAAATGTGTACCTGCTCGCCTTGCGCGATCAGCGCGTAGCGCGCCAGCGGATTGGTGTTCTCGCCGCAGATGAGCATGCCGAGCCGGCCAATGCTGGTGTCGGCGACGCTCAAGCCATGCCCGTCTCCGGGCGCCCAGACCAACTTCTCGTAGAAGGTCGGTACCAGTTTGCGATGATGATTGAGGACGCTGCCGTCGTCGCCAATCAATAGGTTGCTGTTCCACACACAGCCCAGGCTCGCCGCGGTACCTTCGTTGACGCCAATCGACACAAACACGCCACAGGTGCGCGCCACTTGCGCGATCTGCCGGATCTCCGGGCCGGGCACGCGAATCGCGGCCTGCATCAGCTTGCGGAAAAAATCATGGTTCTCGATCGGTGAGCGCACCGCGGCCCAGATCGGAAACGCCGGAATGAAGGTTTCGGGAAAGGCGATCAGACGCGCGCCATTTGCGGCGGCCTCGCGGATCAGCGAACAGGCCTTTTCGACCGTGGCCCTGGTGTCCAGGAACACCGGGGCGACATGCAGGGCCGCGGCTTTGAATTTTGGAAGTGTGCTGGTCATGTCAAAGAGTTCATTGGGTGTTCTGGTTAGGCGACGGCGTCGACATGAATGGCAAACCATTCGTTGCGCGCGCCGCTTGGCGGTTGTATCGCACCATCATTTGCCACCGCGCGGCACAGCAGGCGGTGGCCGCCACTGGCCAGCGTTACGTCGAGTGTGAAACGTTGCCACGAGAAATCGATGCGGCGTTCAAGCTGCGCTCCCTGCCACGTCGCACCACCATCAACACTCACCTCCACGTGCGCGATGCCGGCGCCCGCCCAGGCCCAACCCTCCACGCGCTGTGGCCCGGCCGCGACGGTGCCCCGATCCTGGTGGGACACGATCAACGAGTGCGGCGCGATGCCCCAGACCGGCCTTTGGACCGTATGCCCGCCGCTTGCGATCTGGTCGTTGTAGAGAACTGTCGTGAAATGGCCAGTGCAGCGTTCCGCACGCAAATCAAGTTCGATCAGCCACTTGGTCGAGTTGGTGCCGTAAAAGCCCGGCACGATCAGGCGCGCCGGACCGCCGCGCTCGGGCGACAAGGGCTCGCCGTTGATATGCGTGGCAATCAAGGTTTCAGCCGCCAGGGCCTTTTCTATCGGAAGGTCCTTTTGATAGAACGCATGATTTACCTGGTTGAACATGCCGGTGTCGGCTCCCTTGGACCAGACGTAACGCGCCTGCGGCAGGACGCCGACACCGGCAAGGATGCTTGAAAGCGGCACCCCTTCCCATTCCACATTGCCCACCCGTCGCACCGGCGTGTTCGGGGCCAGCGGGCTGCCCGCGCACTCGTGCGCCGCAACGATGCGTCGCGTGGGCAAGCGTTGCAGATCCACCCAGTTAAGCGTCAACGGTTTCTCAACCAGCCCTCCGATCTTGAGCGACCAATCCGCGGATGACAGGCCCACGACACCCAAATGCATCACGTAGAACATGTCGGCAGTCGGCGTCATGAAAGGCTTGAGCGCCGCGACCGGCGGCTGGTGCAGCTCGAACCCCGAGCGCAGCATGACCGGGAGTCGGCTGGTGCCTTGAGATGCGGTGTTCATGTGCCGGGGTCAGCCTTACACCGGCATTTTCGACAGGTCATGCCGCACCGGCATGTTCCTGGCGAGATCTTCCTTGGAAATGCGCTTCTTGACCTCGAAGCGGCCATTCTCGATGCGGCTGATGTAGGAATCGAGAATGCCGCTGTGGTCTTCGCGGCGCAGCAGCTTGTCACCCTGCGGGTGGCCGATGGAATTCTTCATCTGCAGGCCTTCGAGCGCACGGATCACCCCTTCGGTGTCCTTGCGGGTCTTGTAGCCCGATGCTTCGATGGCCGCCTTGAGAGCGAACAAGTCTTCCCATGATTGCCAGGCATGGCTCTTGGCCATGACGCGCTTGCTGTTGGTTTCGCGCGCGTCAAGGTCGTCGATTTCCATCACCTTGTTGTGCTCCTTGTGGGAGGCGTCGTCCTTGTATTTGAGTACACGCGGAAAGTTCTCAAGGATATAGACGCCCTCGGCCGCGCCTTCAATGTCGGCCGGGGCGATCGCTTCGAGCGTACCGCTCACCGAGTACATCTTGAACTTGTTGGAGACCCCCATCGACTTGGCCTGGGTGTAGAACGCCACCGAAAGCGATCCGAAGAAAATCGAGAACACCACCTGCGTCTCGCCGGGAATCTGCGTCAGATACGGCACGAAGTCCTTGGCATCGAGCGGCACTGGAATATTGCCGACCACCTTGCCGCCGAGTTTCTCCACCAGCGCCTTGGTTTCCTGGAAGTGGCTTTGGCCCCAGGCGTAGTCGGCGTAGACCACGGTCCAGTTCTTGCCCAGGTTTTCCATGCACCACGGCACGCCGGCGGCCGCGATCGAATAGGTATCCATGCCGGTGCGAAAGCTGTAGCGCGTGCCTTTGGAGCCGGTCGCTTCGGTGGCCTCACCCATCGACATGTAGATGGTCTTGAGCTCGGTGGCGATCGGGATCGAGGCCAGCATCACGCCCGAATGCACCGAGCCCATGATGAATTCCGCATTGGCGCGCTGAATCAGGTTGCGCAGCTTGCGCGCGCCGGACGCCGGATTGGACTCGGTATCTTCGGTGGCCAGTTCGACCTTGCGCTTGGCGATGCCGCCACTCTTGTTGATGATGTCGACGGCCTTGCGGGCGGCCTTGTCATGCCAGTAGCCCCAGGATGCGAAGCCGCCGGTGATCTCGCAGTGGTGGCCGATGACGATCGGGCCCGCAGGGGCCTGTGCGAAAGCGTCTTTCATGATGGTCAGGTTGGCGAGGCCGGCGGACACGCCGCCGGTAAGCGCATATTGCAGAAAGCTCCGGCGTTTAGGCTTCGGGCTGTTGCTGGTGTCCATGGTGGTTCTCCTGATGGTGAGGGGTCAAGTGTGGCGGTCTATCGAGTTGCATCCGCCTGGCTTCACAACGATAGCCCGAGAAAGCGATGCACGATCTCGGGGTGCGTCTTCAACTCCTGCGATGCGCCGCTGTGTACGACCGCACCTTTTTCCATGATGAATACGCGCTGACACAGCTTGAATGCGGTCTCGACGTTCTGTTCAACCAGCAGGATCGAGACGCCAGCCTTGTTGATGCGGTGGATCTCGCGCCGGATCTCGGAGACCAGGCGCGGCGCAATGCCCTCGGTGGGTTCGTCAAGAATGATCAGCTTGGGCCGCATCATCAGGCAGCGGGCGATGGCAAGCATCTGTTGCTCGCCGCCCGACAGGGTACCGCCGGCCTGGGTCAGGCGCTCCTTCAGCCGCGGGAAGCGCGCGAACACGTAATCCTCGCGCTCGGCATCGGATTTGCCGGGCAAGCCGATGCAAAGGTTTTCGTAAACCGAGAGGTTGGGGAAGATGCCGCGCCCCTGCGGCACGTAACCAATGCCCTTGCGCGGCACCTGGTGTGCTTCGCAGCGGCCCAGGTCATCGCCGTCAAATTCGACCAAACCGCGGCCACGGGCGGCCAGGCCCATGATCGCCCGCAGGGTGGTGGTCTTGCCGACGCCATTGCGGCCGAGCAGCGCCACCGACTCGCCCGCCTGCACCTCAAGCGATACCCCCTGCAGGATGTGCAGCTTGCCGAAGTGGACGTGGACGTCGGTGAGCCTAAGCACGTACCACCTCCTCGATATAGTCCTCGTCCTCGGGGCGCCCCAGATAGGCTTCGCGCACCCGTTCATCGGCAGCAATCTGTTGCGGGCTGCCCGACGCAAGGACCGCGCCTTGTGCCATGACGGTGATGTCATCGGCGATCTCGAACACCACTTCCATGTCGTGTTCGATCAGCACGATGTCGATGGTCTGCGCCAGTTCGCGAATCTTGACGACTGTGCGCTCGGTCTCGGCGGGGCTCATGCCGCAAATTGGCTCGTCAAGCAACAGCAGCCTGGGCTCCGCTGCGATCGCCATGCCGATTTCGAGCAGCGCGATATCACCGTAGGAAAGCGTGCCCGCTTGCCGGTTGGCTAGCGCCGTCAGTCCGAGCTGCTCGAGCACACGCTCGACCTTGTCGCAGGTCTGGCGGTAGCTCGCGGTGGGCCGAAACGGATTCATCACGCCGCGCCGCGCCTGCGCGGTGATCCACAGATTGTCCGCGACGCTGAGCTGGCCAAACACGCTTTTTACCTGCAAGGTGCGCGCGATGCCGAGCCGGCTGATCTTGTGTGGTTTGAGTCGGCTGATCTCTTGCCCCGCGAAGAACACACGCCCTTCGTCTGACGGCAGGAAACCGGAGATCAGGTTGAACAAGGTGGTCTTGCCGGCGCCGTTGGGCCCGATGATGGCGTGCAGGCGCCGTGGCGCGAACGCCAGGGTGAAGTTGTCAACGGCGGTCAGGCCGCCAAAACGCTTGGTCAATCCTTCAATGGCCAGCACTGGGGCTTGTGGAGTCGGGTTCATGCTTTGTCGCCGGTCCAGCGGTCAACCAGATCGCGCCACAGGCCAACGACGCCTTTGGGCGCGAAGATCACGATCAGGATCGCGACCGTACCGACGATCAGCGCATGATGTTGCCAGTGGGTCGACACCACTTCGCGAATCACGATGAACAGGCTGGTGCCGACCAGGGGGCCGAAGAGCGTGCCGGCGCCGCCGACGATGCTCCACACCACTGCTTCGCCGGACACGTGATAGAACATGTAACTGGCCGAGGCATAGCGCCCGAAGAACGCGAACAAGGCGCCCGAGAGGCCGGCCAAGAATCCGGCGATGACGAAAGCGACCAGCCGCAGCCAGTACACATTGAGGCCGATCAGCGAAGCGCGCACGTCGTTGTCGCGGATCGCCATGAAGGCCTTGCCGAGCGGGCTGCCGAGCAGCCGGCGCACCCCGTAAAGGCACAAGGCCACCGTGGCCAGGATAAAGAAATATTGAAACGTTTCGCTCGCGAATCCGACCTGGGTGCCGCCGACGTTGAATACGGGGGGCAGGGTGAAACTGATGCCATCGTCGCCGCCAGTGAGCGGCTTCATGGTCAGCGCGAGAAAATAAAAAATCAGCGAGAACACCACTGTGATGATGGCGAAATAGTGCCAGGTCAGGCGCACCGCGAAGATGCCTGCGATAATTGCCATCGTGACCGGTGCGGCGATGCCAAGCCCCAATGCCTGCCAGAAGCCGAGCCCGAGTTTTTCGACGCCGATCGCGACGCCGTACATGCCGAACCCGAAAAACAGCGCCTGTCCGAACGACAGCAGGCCGACGTAGCCGAACAGCAGGTTGACGCTCGAGGCCAGCAGCGACCAGATCAGGATTTCGGCGATCACGTTGACCCAGAAGCGATCGGCGATCGCCGGAATCAGCCACGGTACCGCGAGCAGAAATGCCGCAGTGGCCGCCAGCATGCCGCGTTCCAGCGTGGCGCGCTTCATTACTTGGCAAGACCCTTGAACAAGCCTTGCGGCCGCAGCAGCAGCACCGCGCTCATCAGCACCAGCGAGGTGATGCGGGCGACGGTAGGGCTGGCGAAGCTCGAGATGATGCCTTCGAGTAGTGCCAGCAATACCGCGGCGGCGGCGGTGCCTGGCAGGTTGCCCAGGCCGCCGATTATCACCGCCATGAAGCAAAACGGCAGGATGTCGACACCGGCGCGAAAATCGACGGTGGTGATGGGCGAGGCCACCACGCCACCCAGTGCGGCAAGCGCAAAGCCCAGGCCGAAGGTCAGCATGTAAACCCGCTGCGCCGGAATCCCCATCGCGGTGGCGGTCTCGCGGTCGTGCCGCACGGCACGCATCCAGGTGCCAAGCTTGGTGCGATGCAGGAACAGGAAAAATGCCGCCAGCGCCACCAGGGAGACGCCGGCTGCAAACAGGCGGTAGATCTCGTACTCCAGACCAAACATGTTGATGGTGCCGCGAATCGGCGCCAGAATGCGGCGCGGTGTCGGGCCGAATGTCATGCGCACGACTTCCTGCAGGATCATCGACAGCCCGAAGGTCGCGACAATCGACAACGCGGCGGCGTTGTGAATTGGCGCAAGAACGATGCGCTGGATGACGGCACCGAGCACGAAGCCGACAATCGGCGCCAGTGCGAAGGCGGGCCAGAAACTGCCGGTTGACGTAAGCACCGTCCATGCGACGACGGTGCCGATCATGAAGAAATCGCCATGCGCCAGGTTGATGATGTCGAGCAAGCCGAAGATCACCGACAGTCCGAGCGCGATCAGCGCGATGATCAGGCCCCAGACCAAGCCGTTGATCGACAGCGCGATGAGGGTGTTGGTCAAGTGCTGCTCCGCCCGGCTGCGATATGGTGGGACAGGCGCATTTGGGTCAGAGTCCAAGCCGCACTGCAGCGCGCTTGCATGATTCGGTGCGCGCCATGAGCATTTTATGCGCGCGACTGGTCACTGCTTCGAGGACTGCCGCCGGCGCTGTCGCCGGCGAACCGCTCGTGAACGGCGGTGCGGGCGAATACTCCATGTAGAGCTGAATCTCTTGCGCCGCCTGCTCGCCGCGCAGCAACGCCAC
>JAYTDE010000178.1:0-1834 GCA_043736195.1 Burkholderiales bacterium
GCCCGCTCAGCGGTGCGGCGGCATGGCTTGGCCCGGAACCGGCGCACCCTGACGATTGGATCGTGCGCCTTGGGGCTGAAGATATCGCCGAGTTCGACGCCGCGGTGGGCCACTGCTGGACCGCCGACCTGACGCCCGGCGAACTTGGCGGCTTCAGCGTGCCGGGCGCAGGTTTATCGGTATAGCCGACGGCCGAGTAGAATCAGGATCATGCTCGACCAACGCGCCCGCTCACTTCTCAAGACCTTGGTCGAGCGCTACATCGCCGACGGTCAACCAGTGGGCTCACGCGCCCTGTCACGTTATTCGGGACTGGAACTGTCGCCGGCGACCATTCGCAACGCGATGGCGGACCTTGAAGAACTCGGATTCATCGCCAGCCCGCACACCTCCGCGGGACGGGTTCCCACACCGCGCGGCTACCGGCTGTTCGTCGATACGCTGATGACGGTACGGCCGCTGGACGAATCGGCGCGCCAGGAAATGAAGGAACACCTGCTGCCGGATCAGCCGCAGCGGGTCATCAGCGCGGCGGCGCAGATGTTGTCCGAACTATCGCAATTCGCCGGGGTTGTGATGGCGCCCAAGCGCAAGACCACGTTCCGGCACATCGAGTTTCTCAACCTCTCGGAAAAGCGCGTGCTCCTGATCCTGGTCACGCCGGATGGCGACGTTCAGAATCGCATACTCTTCACCAGCACGCCCTACAGCCAGTCGCAATTGATCGAAGCCGCCAATTTCATCAATCAACACTACGCCGGGGTGGAGTTCGATCTGATCCGTGGCCGCATCCGCGAAGAGCTCAAGGAATTGCGCGATGACATCATGCGCCTGACGCAGGCCGCGATGGAGGCGGGCGGGCAGGCCCTGGCTGAAACCAACGACAGCTATGTGCTTTCCGGCGAAAAAAACCTGCTGGGCGTATCCGACCTTTCTTCCAACATGGAGCGACTGCGTCGCCTGTTCGACATGTTCGAACACAAGACAGGCCTGATGCAACTGCTGGAAACATCGAGTCACGCCGAAGGCGTGCAGATCTTCATCGGTGGCGAATCCAAGCTGGTACCGTTCGATGAGATGAGCGTGGTCACCGCGCCCTATGAAGTCGATGGCCGCATCGTCGGCACGCTGGGCGTGATCGGTCCGACCCGCATGGCCTATGAACGCGTGATCCCGATCGTTGACATCACCGCGCGCCTGCTGTCGAGCGCACTGTCGGGGCAAAACGAGTAGTGCCGAACTATCGCCCGGCCGCGCCGTTCGCGCACGGCACGCAGCCCAAAATAGGCTTGCTTCTGACCAACCTGGGCACTCCGGACGAGCCGACGCCCAAGGCGCTGCGCCGCTACCTCAAGCAGTTCCTGTCAGATGATCGGGTGGTCGAGATTCCACGCATCGCCTGGTGGCTGATCCTCTACGGCATCATCTTGAACGTTCGGCCGCGCAAATCCGCGGCCAAATACCGCACGATCTGGACCACCGAAGGCTCACCACTGCGGGTGCATACCGAGCGCCTAAGCAAAATGCTGAAGGGTTATCTTCACGAACGCGGGTTTGACGACATCGAGGTCGCATTCGGCATGCGTTACGGCAATCCATCCATCGAGGCGGGACTCGACCACCTGGCGAGCCGCGGCTGCGACCGCATCCTTGTCTTGCCGCTCTACCCGCAGTACGCAGCCAGCACCACAGCGAGCACCTTCGATGCGGTGTCCGACTGGGCACGCACTGTGCGCAACCTGCCAGCGATTGATTTCATGCGCAATTTTCATGATCATCCACGCTATATCGCGGCGCTTGCCGCCAGCGTGCGCGAACACTGCGAGCGCGAAGG
>JAYTDE010000179.1:0-5236 GCA_043736195.1 Burkholderiales bacterium
TCCGGGGTGCAGCTATTGACCCTGATCGACGACATTCTCGACTACTCGAAAATCGATTCGGGACGCATGGAACTGGAGGACGAGCCCTTCGATATCGCCATCGTCATTGAAGACGCGTTCGAACTCATAGCCGAGCGTGCGCGCGCCAAGCGCATCGAATTGCTGTATGACGTGGCGCCGATGGTGCCGCGCCGTGTTTACGGCGACATCACGCGGGTGCGCCAGGTGCTGATCAATCTGGTCGGCAATGCGGTGAAATTCACCGACAGCGGTGATATTTACGTGAATTGCTCAGTCGCGGCGGGCGATCCCGCGGGAGAGAGCGCCTTCACCCTGCGCTTTGCGGTGCGCGATACCGGCATCGGCATTCCGGCTGCGAAGCTGGGGCGCCTATTCACCGCCTTTACCCAAGTCGATGCGTCGACCACACGCAAGTATGGCGGCACAGGTCTGGGTTTGGCGATAAGCCAACGCCTTGTAGGCCTGATGGGCGGCGAAATCAAGGTTGAAAGCCAACCGGGCCAGGGATCGGCATTCACCTTCACGATGACCACCCGGCGCGCGCCCGAGGACCAGACGCAGAACCGGCGCATGGGCGAGATCGGCAGCATTGCCGGCAAGCGCCTGTTGATTGTCGACGACTATGCTTCGAACCGGCGCATTCTGGCCGCGCAATGCGCCGGCTGGGGCTTGTTCACCGTCGAGACCGCGTCGGTCAAGGAGGCGCTCGAAGCGCTTGAGGCCGCGCATGCGGCGGAGACCCCGTTCGATGCGGTGATCAGCGACATGCTGATGCCGGAGCAGGACGGCCTGGATCTCGCAAAGGCGGTGGCGGAGCACCGCAGACGCACCCGCGTGCGCCTGCCGGTACTGATCCTGTCGTCAGCGCCGCGTGCCGAGGCGTTTGCCGGGCGCGACGTGCCGGAGCGCTGGATCGCGGCCTACCTTCTGAAACCGGCGCGCCAGGCGCAGTTGTTTAATGCGCTGCTTGACGCGCTGGCACCGGAACGGCCGTTCCATTTGACCGGGCCCGAGTCGGTGGCACGCCCCGGCGGCATGCAGGCCCACCACGGCCAACTGCGCATCTTGCTGGCCGAAGACAACGAGATCAACCAGAAGATCGCTGTGCGCATGCTTGAACGACTGGGCAAGTCGGCGCTGGTGGTGAATAACGGCAGGAGCGCGCTCGAGGCTGTGCTTGCCGGCGAATTCGATTGCGTCTTGATGGATGTGCAGATGCCGGAGCTTGACGGCCTGGAAGCGACGCGACGCATTGTCGCCGAAGTCCCGCCTGCCAGGCTGCCATACATCATCGCCATGACCGCCAATGCGATGGCAGGCGACCGCGAAGTGTGTCTGGGAGCCGGCATGCACGACTATATTTCCAAGCCGGTGCAGATGCAGGGCTTGGCCGATGTGCTTGGGCGGGCGCAGCAGTTTCTGGCGCGACGCGCGGATGTCGCGGACCGGCCCGCCGCGGTGGCCCTCGACACTGCGGCGCAGATGGCGCACGCCAGCGCGCCGATGCAGGCGAAGACGGATCATGTCGCGCCCTTGGACATGCTGCAGATTGACGAATTGCTGGGCCTTGATGATTCGGGTGAGGTACTGGCCGATTTCATCCAGATGTACACCACCCAGGCGCCGCAGCGCATCAGCGAGATCGCGCGCGCCCTCGAAGCGCGTGATTTCAAGCGGGTGATGCAGGTGGCACACAGCCTCAAGGGAGCGAGTGGCAATCTGGGTGCGATCGGCGTTGCGGACGTGGCGCGCCGCATCGAGCTTGCGGGGCAGGCGGGCGACGCGGATAGCCTGGCGCCGTTGCTGCGCGAGATCGAGGCGCGTTATCGGGATGCCGAGCTTGCGCTCAGGGCATTGCCGCAAGCGACAAGCTGAGGACCGCCGAAACATTCGGCGACCGGGCCTTGACAGTCGTCCGGGGCCTGGCGCGAACCTTACTTGAAGTCACCTGCCTTGGCCAGGTTCAACCGGGCCGGATCGATATGCCTGGCGAAGGCCGCGTTGACCTGTTCGCGCGTGAGCGCGGCGACCTGGGCTTCGAAACGCGCGTCCCATTCGAAACCGCGGCCGAAAAACAGATCGGTCGCCAACTTGACGGCCAGTGCGCCGTCGGTGGCGCGGGCCAGTTTGCGGCTTTGCAGGTAACCCTGGCGGGCGCGCGCCACTTCTTCTTCGCTAAAACCGCTTGTGCGGGCACGTTGTATCTCTTCGCGCACGGCACTTTCGACGCGCGCGCGGTTTTGCGGCGCATGGATGGCCGAGACGCTCCATTGGCCGAAGCGGTCAATGGCCGCGACCGACAGTCCCGAGCCGACGCTGTAGCTCAAGCCATCTTTCTCGCGAATGCGCACGCCCAGGCGCGCATCGATCGAGCCACCGAACAAGTAGTTGGCCAGCACCAGCGCGGGATAGTCGGGATCGTCATCGCGCACATCGAGCACGATCGCGCCGCGCAGCGTGGCGTTGGCCTTGTCCGGTGTGACGATGGTCTCGTCGATCGGTGGTGCGCTGCGCGCCCGCACTGGAATGCGGGCATATGGCGCGGGGCTTTTCCAGCTGCCGAACAGTTCTTCGAGCAGCGGGCGCAGGCGCTCGGCGTCGAAATCGCCGACCACCGTGAGTTGCGCTTGCGACAAGCCGAAAAAGTCGCGATGGCAATCACGCACGGCTGCCAGTTCGGTGCGGCGCACCGCATCGAGCTGCTCGTCGACGCTGGCGGCATAGCTCCAGTGGCCGGGTTGATACGGATTGAGGTGGCGGGCCAGCGCCAGGCTGGCGCGCGCGCCCGGATCGGCGCGATTGCCTTCAATGCCGGACAGTGAAGCGCGCTTCAATTGTTCAAATTCGTCGGCATCGAAGCGCGGTTGGCGCAGAATCTCCGCGATCAGGCGCAGGCTCTCGGCCAGGTTGGCCGCAGGTACTTCGACACTGGCGCCGCCGCCTCCCACTGACAGATTTGCACGCAGGCGGGTAATTTCGTTGCGAATCTGCTCGCGCGACTTATTCGAGGTGCCGCGCATCAGCATGGCGCCGGCGAACCCGCAGGCCTGGGCGCGGCCGAACTTGCTTTCCTCGGTGCCGTACTGGAAGGCGAGGTTGGCGCTGACCATGCCGCCACGTGACTTCTTCGGCAGCAAAGCGAGCTTGAGGCCATTATCGAGGGTGAAGCGGCGGGTGCGCGCCTCGATGTTGGCGGGGGCGGCATCGAAAATTTCGCCGCCGTCGATGCCGGGTGGCCCGGCGTAGTCCTTGAGCAACATGGCAAGGTTTGGCGGTGACGGTATTTCGGCACGCTGCGGCGCCTGTGCTTCCGGCAGGAATACGCCGAGAGTCCGGTTCGAGGCGATCAGGTGGGTTCGTGCGGCGCGATTGACAGCGTCCGGCGTGACATTGTGCAAATAGTCGCGATAGCGGAAAAACATGCGCCAGTCACCCAGCGCCACCCATTCGGTCAGGTGCGTTGCAAACTGGTGGGTCTTGGTCAGCACCACATCCATCTGGGTCAGCATTTGCTGCCGGGCGCGCGCGACCTCGTCTGCGGTGACCGGGTTGGCTGCCAGATTCTCGATGGTGGTGAGGAAGGTTTCCCGCAGTTGCTCGAAGGCCGCCGGGGCGGGTGCGGGCGCGCAAGTTCCACGTCCACAGCGCACGCGCGCCTGGGTAGGCGCGCCGGCGGATTTCGGCGCCGACGCGCCAAACACCAGTGCGCCGCGCTCCGACAGCATGCGGTCACTGGCGTTGACCCCGGTGGCTAGACGGGTGTTGACCAGTGACTTGTGCAGGCGACCGGTGGGCGTGTCGCCCAGGATCACCGCCAGGATGTCAAAGGCTGCGTAGTCGGGATGAGTGCCCGGCGGAGCATGATAATGGGCGGTGATGAAAGGGTTTTCGCCGCTGCGCCGCAGCACCACTTCGCGTTCACCATCCTGTGCCGCCTCGGTCGTGTAGGTGACAGGCAGCTTGCGCGCAGGTTTGGGGATGGCGCCGAAGGTGCGGGCGGCGACTGCCAGCGCGGTCGCCGGGTCGAAATCGCCGGCGATCACTAGCACCGCGTTGTCGGGCTGGTAGTAGCTGCGATAAAAAGCCTGCAGGCGTTCGATCGGCACATTCTCGATATCCGAACGGTTGCCGATGACCGCGCGACCATAGTTGTGCCACTGGTAGGCTGCGCGCGCGACTTTTTGCGACAGTACGCGGGCGGCGTTGTTCTCGCCGGACTCGAATTCGTTGCGTACTACCGTCATTTCGGAATCCAGATCCTGCCTGGATATGAACGAGTTGACCATGCGGTCGGCTTCAAGGCCCAGCGCCCATTCCAGGTTCGCCGCGGTCGAATCGAAAGTCAGGAAATAGTTGGTGCGGTCGAAATAGGTGGTGCCATTCCAGCGCGCGCCGCGACTGGTGAATTCGCGCTTGATCTCGCGGTGTGACGGCGTGCCCTTGAACAGCAGATGCTCCAGCAGGTGGGCCATGCCGGCCTCGCCGTAGCCTTCATGGCGCGAGCCCACCAGATAGGTGAGATTGGTGGTGATGAGCGCCTGCGAGCGGTCTTCAAGCAACAGGATCTTCAGGCCGTTGGCCAGGCGGTACTCGGCCACGCCGCCCATTGCGGGACCGCTTTCGACGCCGGGCGGCAGCGTTGGTTGGGACAGCACGTTGGCCGCGGCAAGCAGCAGCGTGAAAGCGGAGAAGATCTGCATTCGGACTGGTTTCATGGGAGGCCAAAAAAGGGTGCGGTGCTAGAATTCACCAACAGGTTAACACTTGAAATCGGGCGCAATGCCTGGCCCGTGAACGCCGGAATCGCGGGCCGACAGCATGCGCATTTTGGCGCAGGCGACAACATGGTGCGATGGTATCCCGCCGCACCGCCCGCTCAGCCGCCCACGGCATCGAAGGTGTCTCGGAAAGCGAATCATGAGCAAGGCTTTCACCCGCGAACGCGATGATGCCGAGGACGAAGAAGAAGACCTCGCCGGCGCGCCGAAGTTGCCGCCCGGCACAAAGAATTACATCACGCCGGCCGGTTACGCGGCGTTGAAGGCGGAATTTAACGAACTGTTTCGCGTTGAGCGACCCAAGCTGGTCGAGACCATAGCGTGGGCGGCGTCCAATGGCGACCGCTCCGAGAATGGCGACTATATCTACGGCAAGCGGCGCCTGCGCCAGGTGGACAGCCGCATCCGCTTTCTGGGCAAACGCATGGAAGCAGCCG
>JAYTDE010000180.1:0-2080 GCA_043736195.1 Burkholderiales bacterium
CGCAGCACCAGGACGCGATGGCGCTCGAACGCTGCGCGCAGGGCGCGGGCAGTGTCTCGATCGAGCGGTACGGAGGCGTCCACGCCCTGCGCCTCGACACCGAACTCGCCATTGAGCGCGCGCAAGCCAAGGCCTGGTGTGTTCGTTGTCACGGGCTAACGTGTTTCGCGTCGGGCGGCAGTCTCATCGCGCATGCACGGCCCGATCGACTTGGCCGCAGGCGATCGCACCCAGAGTTCCTGGCCCGTCCTCTGCAGCGCAATCTCGCCATCGGCATAGAGCTCGCCTGACGTAGCGGCCTGGCGCGCCAGCGGCCGAAAGCGCGGCCCTTCCTGCAGATACGCATGGTCACCGCCGAACACCACCGTCAGCGACGCGATGGCGGGGCAGGTAAAGGCCTGCAGACTGGCTCGCGCGTCGCGCACCAGGACCAGCTCGCCCTGGCTGGCACGCAGACGCAACAGGTCGCCATCGAATGCGCCCGAGCGTACCTGCGAAAGCATGGCCGCAAACCCGGTATCCAGGGATGCCGGCCCGCACATGCGCCGCGTCAGGGCGAGCGGGCCGATGGCCAGAGGTCCGCTGCCCAGCCGTCCAACGCCGCTGTTGCAGTCGGCAAGCACCACGATCCCGCCGGCGGCTGCGAACTCGGCCCAGTAGAGCCCCGGCTCGGGCACCGCCGTCGCAGCCGAGTCGGCGAGAATGCCCACCCAGTGCCAGCGGCCACCGGTCACATCTTCGAACATCGCCTCGCGTGGCCCGCCGATGCCGGCGCAGGACGCCAGCCAGGGCAGCAGCAGCCACGCGAGGCATCGCCTCACAACCTGAAAATGCGTTGCGCGTTGAAGCCGCGCACGCGGTCACGTACCGCGTCCGGCAACGCATCGACCTGCGCCAAGGTGTTGTAGACGTCACCGATGGTATGCGGGTAGTCCGAGCCGTACAGCACGTTCATGCTGCCCACATTGCGCACGCACATGTCGAGCACGTCCTGGCGGAACACCACTGAATCGACGTAAATGCGCCGCAGGTAGTCGGAGGGTTCGAGCTCGATCTTCTCGCGACAGGCCGGAATGTGATGGAAACACTGGTCCATGCGCCCGATCAGGAACGGCAGCGCGCCGCCGCCGTGCGAGGCGATGATTTTCAGGTTCGGGTAGCGATCCAGAAAGCCGTCGTAGATCATACGCGCGACCGCCAGCGAGGTATCGAAGGTGAAGCCGATCGAGGCGGTCAGCTGGAATTGCTGCATGTCCATCTGCGCCACGCCAGGCGGCGCGGTCGGATGTACCAGCACCGGCAGGCCGGCGTCGTCGATCGCCTGCCACACCGGCGCGAATTGCGGGTCGGTCAGGTGGAGGCCGTCGATATTGGCCAGCACCATCACGCCGACCGCGCCGGCGGCGCGGGCGCGCGCCAGTTCGGCCACCGCGCGCGCCGGGTATTGCCAGGGCAGGGTGGCGAACCAGTGGATGCGCCCGGCGTACTTTTTTTGTGCCGCGGCGAAGGTGTCGTTCATCATCGCCGCGGTGCGGGTGGAAACATCCTCGCCGCCCCAGAACACGTTCGGGCAGGTCACCGAAATGATCGAGACGTCGATGCCGGCGTTATCCATCATGCGGATGCGCGCGTCATAGTCGAACATCGGCGGCACCGGGGTCATGAACGGCGCGCCGTCGAGATGGATCGCCTCCAGGCCGCCGCGCACCTGCTTGAGCGAATAGCGCGGGGCGCCGTGGGCGCGCAGCGCGCTAACCCATTCGTTGGACAACATGTGGGTGTGAACGTCGATTACCGGGCTGGTCATTGCTGTTTGTCTCGGGTTTGGGTTGTCGATGGCTTTCGCTTAAGGTGCGGGAGCAGCGGCCGCTTGGTCCAGGCGGGCGTGCTTTGCCGCATGGATATGGCAACTTATCACGTTGCGCGCCCAGGCGGCACTCAGTCACCCTTGATGCCGGCGTCGCGCACAAGCCGGGTCCAGCGCTCGATCTCGCGCTTGACCAGGGCATCGGTTTCCGCCACCGACAGGCGCATCGCCCGCCCGCCGCTGGCTTCGAAGCGCGCCACCAGGTCGGGCATG
>JAYTDE010000181.1:0-4538 GCA_043736195.1 Burkholderiales bacterium
TTGGCGAAGCGCGTGCCGCGCGCGGCCAGGCCGTCGAGCACCGGGGTCTGCACCACCGGGTTGCCGTAGCAGCCAAGCGCGCTGCGCGCATGGTTGTCGGAGAGAAAAAACAGCAGGTTTGCGGGTCGCATCGGCTTCTTTCAATCGGCTAGCACTATCCCGGTCTTGCTGATCACTTCGCCCAGCCGCTTGCGTTCCGCGGCGATGAATGCGGCGAACTCTTCCGCGCTGTCGCCCACCGGCACCGCGCCGGTGCGGGTGATGCGATCACGCACGTCCGGCAGCCGGAGCGCTCTTACGATCTCGGTATGCAGGAGCGTGACCACGGAAGGCGGCGTGCCGGCGGGAACGGTGATACCCCAGGACTGCGAGATGTCGTAACCCGGCACGGTCTCCGCAATCGTCGGCAGCTCGGGCAGGCCGGGATTGCGCACGCTGCCGGTGGAAGCCAGCGCCCGCACCCGGCCGCCCGACATGTGTGCGCCGGCGGCGATCGGCGAGGTGATGATCAGCTGCACGCTGCCGGCGATGACGTCCAACAGCGCCGGCCCCGCGCCCTTGTAGGGAACGTGCGTCATCTTGATGTCAGCCAGGAGATTGAGCATCTCGCCGGCCAGGTGCGCGGGCGAAGCGATGCCGGCGGAGGCGTAGTTGAGTTGGCCGGGGTTGGCCTTGGCATGGCGCACCAGTTCGGCCACCGATTTCGCCGGTACTGAAAGGTTGATGACCAGCACATTCGACGCCGAGGCGATGCGCGTGATGGGTATAAAACTCAACACCGGGTCGTAGGGCAGGTTCTTTTTCAGGTTGGGCAGGATCGCCCACACCGAAGTGGTCGACATGAATAGCGTATGGCCGTCGGGCGGCGCCTTCGCTGCCAGGTCGGCGGCCAGCAGGCCGGCGGCGCCGGGGCGGTTGTCGACCACCACCTGCCAGCCCAGGCTGTCGGAGAGTTTTTGCGCGAGGATGCGGCCGAGGGTATCCGGCGAGCCGCCGGTGGCGTCACCGACGATCAGGCGAATCGGCTTCGTCGGATAGCCCTGCGCCAACGCGCCGAACGGCAACGCCAGCAGCGCCGCTGCGCCCAGGTGGACCAAAAGAGTCTTGCAGTTGTTCATGGCGTTTGCCCTCGTGATTGTCAGCGCAGGTCGATCCGATAGCGGTAACGGTCGCCGCGCATGTAGGCCTGGCGGAATTCGCCCGGCTTGTCGTCGACCAGAAAGCTGTGCCGCTCGACTAAAAATACCGGCGCGCCTTCAGCCAGCTCCAGATGCTGTGCGACGAAGTCATCGGCCAGCACCGGTTCGAGGAATTCCTCGGCGCGCAGGAACGCCAGCCCGTAGCGCTGTTCGAGCAGGCTGTAGAAGTGTTCATGCTCGATGTCGGTCTTGTGCAGCCCGGGGGCCAGCGCGGTCGGGATGAAGCTGTTCGAGAGCGTGATCGGCACGCCTTCCATGAACTGGATGCGCCGCACTTCGTACACATCCTCGCGTTTGCCCAGCTGCAACAGGCGCTGCACATCCGGCGAGGCACGCTTGCGCTCGATGCCCAGCAGGCGCGACAGCATATCGTGTGGCAGGGCGCCGACGCGATAATTCCGGTATGAGCCGAGCACACTGCCCTCGAACTTGGGCTTGGCGACGAAGGTGCCGCGCCCCTGGCGCCTGACAATCAGGCCCTGGTTCTCGAGATCATGCAGGGCGCGCCGCAAAGTGCCGCGACTGACACCGAAATGCGCGCACAGGTCGGGCTCGGACGGCAGTTCGTGATCGGACAGCCAGCGCCCGGAGACGATTTGCCGGGTGAGGTTTTCCTTGATCTGGTGATACAGCGGGGAGACGACTTCGGGCGCGAGCGCGCTCAGGCCCTTGAGCCTGGCTTCCCGTTTCGCCGTCTTTGTTGCGCTCATGCGCGCCATTCCCGGTTGTATAGACGACTGCACATATGGTAGTCTGATTTCGAGAAATCACGCAAGCCCCCCGCTTGACGCCTTGCGGATTGCCGAGGATGGACATAACTTTTTATAACCTTTAATATAACCAATCTCGTTCACCGTCGTAATCAAGCGGCAGGCAAGGAAGATGCTGCAAAGCCTGTCCAGGCCGGATCGCACGCGGATTGCCGAGAAGATTTACCAGCTCGGCTTGAACCCGGACGACCCGACGCTCGATGTGAAGCGACTGCAAGGTGAGCCGTACTACCGGCTGCGTGTCGGTGATTGGCGCGTGATCTTCGACCGTCAGGATGCCGTCAGGATCATCGCGATTGAGCGAATCAAAGCCCGCGGGGATGCCTATAAATGACGCTGCAAAAGATCAAGTCGCTGGACGGAAAGGATGAATACGTCTTGCTGCCCATTGCCGTGTTCCGGGCGCTGCGGGAGCAGATAGAGCAGCGCCTTGCCAGCCGCCCTCAAGTCCGATCCGCGACCGACGATTATGTGCCCTTTGCCCTTGAAGACTACGTCGATAGCCCGGTCGCTCTCGCCCGGATTCAGGCGAAAATCACACAAGCGGAGCTTGCGCGGCGCATGGATGTGTCGCAAGCGTACGTGAGCAAGATCGAGGCGCAGGCACAGGTGAGCAACAAAATGCTTGCGAAGGTCAATGCGGCTCTGGCAAGCACCAAGGGTGCGACGCCCACAGCCAGGGTCAAGCGCGCCACGTGAACGCCGGGATCGTGATCGTATATTTCTCGGCGCTCAAGGGCGCGGCCGCGACCTGACGCCGAAACCTCCAATGCAAACAGCGACAGCGCCGCATCTCGACGGTCAAACCAAAGGATTGCCTGCGGGGTTCGGCGCGACCGATCCCGCTCAGGTCGGAAGCCGCGGCTGGAACGTGCTGGCCGAAGACCTGCCGCTGCCGCTGGCGATCCTCAAGGATTCAGCCCTGCGGCACAACTCGGCATGGATGCGCGCTTTTCGCGCGATGACCGGCGTGGCCATCGCCCCGCATGGCAAAACCTCGATGAGCCCGCAACTGTTTGCGCGCCAACTTGCGGACGGCGCCTGGGGCCTGAGCGTGGCCACGGTGCAGCAGTTGCGCGTTTGCCGGGCGCACGGTATCGGCCGGGTACTGCTGGCAAATCAGCTGGTCGGACGCCAGGCTATCGCCTATGTGCTTGACGAACTGGCGCGCGATCCCGCATTCGAATTCTTCGCTCTGGTCGACTCGGTGGCCTCGGTACGGTCGTTGGCAGCGGCGGCTGCAAGCCGCAATCCTGGCCGGCCCTTGCGACTGCTCGTGGAGTGCGGCTTTCGGGGCGGGCGCACCGGCTGCCGCTCGATTGAAGAAGCGATGGCGGTGGCAGGCGAGGTGGCGTCCGCGCGGCCGCACCTGAGCCTCGCGGGAGTTGAAGGCTACGAAGGCGCGGTTCCGGCTGGCGTGCCGGCGCAGCAGGATGATCAGATTCGCGCCTTCGTCACCTTCATGGCAAGCGTCGCTGTTGCCGCATCGACTGCCGGCCTGATCGATGCGGATCCGGTCGTTCTCAGCGCCGGTGGCTCGGCCTGGTTCGACCTGGTGACTGCGCTGCCGCGCCAGCTGGGGGGCCGTGACACGCTGGTGGTGATCCGCAGCGGCTGTTACCTGACCCACGACTCCGACGCCTACGCACGGGCGGCGGCACGCATGCGCACGCGCATGCCGCGGATCGACTCCCTGGGTCCGGGGCTGCGCGACGCGCTGGAAGTCTGGGCCTATGTGCAATCGCTGCCGGAACCGGGGCTCGCGATTCTAGGGATGGGCAAGCGCGACGTCTCGTACGACCTGCATCTGCCGTTCGCTCGGCAGTTGCTGCGCCCCGGCATCGATGCAACGCCGACGCGCCTGCCCGCAGGATGCGAAATCACCGCCTTGAACGATCAGCATGCGTTCATGCGCCTGCCGGCCGGCGTGGTGCTTAATGTCGGTGACATGATCGGCTGCGCAATCTCGCATCCCTGCACGACCTTCGACAAATGGCGCTTCCTGCCCATTGTCGACGACAATTACAACGTGATTGATGCGATCACGACGTCTTTCTGAGCGCGCGGGGAAGTCCGGAGCGCGTCAATTCCGCGCCACTACAACAATGGCATCACAAGGAGGCAACATGCGAAACAACGATACTCGGAAACCACTGGGGCGTATCGCATTCAGTTTGTGCGTGGCCGCCCTGCTGGCCCTGACCGGCGCCACGGCATACGCGCAAAAACAAGTGCCGATCACCATCGTCATCAACCAGTCGCCCTGGTTCGGCGGCTTCTCGAAGGCCGTCGACGCCTATGAGAAGCAATCCGGCAACAAGGTCACGCTGGATGTGAACCCGTTCGCCGGCAGCGCCGAGAAGCAGCGCAATTCAGTGCGCTCGGCCCAAGGACAATTCGACATACTGGTGATGAATTCGACCTGGCTCTCCGAGTTTTATCACGGCGGTTTCCTGATCCCGCTTAGCGACCTCGACCCATCCTTCAAGCTCGACGCGCAAGTGCTGTCCTATGACGACACCGCCTATTGGGATGCGAAGAACAAGATCAACAGCGCCAAGACTGGCAG
>JAYTDE010000182.1:0-4118 GCA_043736195.1 Burkholderiales bacterium
GTCGGAAGTCATGAACATCATCGGCGAGGTTGACGGTCGCACCTGCGTGATCATGGACGACATGGTCGACACCGCGGGTACGCTGTGCAAGGCCGCCGAAGTACTCTAGGAGCGCGGTGCCAAGCGGGTGGTGGCGTATTGCACCCATGCGGTGCTGTCGGGCAATGCGGTGCAGAAGATCACCGTGTCGCCGCTGGACGAGCTGGTGGTGACCGACACCATCGCGCTGCGCGACGACGCGCGCGCATGCAACAAGATTCGGCAACTCTCGGTGGCCGAAATGCTGGCGGAGACCATCCGCCGCATCAACTCCGAGGATTCGGTGAGCAATTTGTTCATCGATTGAGGAATGCGGCTGCGTTTGCCGCTTTGGCAGGTCATTTTTGTATCGAAAACACGCGCGCGCTTCTGGTCGCGGAAATGCGCGCTTAACGGAGAATCACCATGAAAATCGAAGTCACTGCTTCCACGCGCAATTTGCAAGGTACGGGTGCGAGCCGCCGCCTGCGTCACGCCGGCAAGGTTCCGGGTATCGTTTACGGCGGCACCAAACCTGCCGCCAATATCGAGATTGACCACAATCCCTTGTTCCACGCGATGCGCAAGGAGGCGTTCCACGCCTCGATCCTCGACCTCAAGATCGACGGTCAGGTTGAGCAAGTGCTGTTGCGCGATCACCAGATGCATGCGTTCCGCCAGCAGATCCAGCACATCGACTTCCAGCGCGTCGATGCCGATCGCGAGATCAGCATCAGGGTGCCATTCCACTTCGTCAACGCCGAAAACTCACAGGCCGTGAAGTTTGGCGGGGCCATGGTTTCGCACATCATGAACGATGTCGAGATCGCCTGCCTGCCCAGAGACCTGCCGGAATTCATCGAGGTTGATTTGCAGGAAATCGCCGCCGGCCACGCCTTTCACCTCAAGGACCTGAAGCTGCCGACTGGCGTGCGCGCGGTCACCCGCGGCAATGACAACCCGGTGATCGCCAGCGCCATGGTGCCGGGTGGCGAGAAAGAGGACGAAACCGCCGCGGCTGCCGCCGCTGAAGTGCCGGCCACCGCGCAGAAGAAGCCGGCGGATGCAGGTGCTGCCGGCAAGGCCGCGCCAGCAGGCAAGGCCGCTCCCGCTGGCAAGGCAGCAGCGCCGGCCAAGAAGGAAACCAAGAAGTAGGAGCTGTTGGTCCGCCCGCTTCGGCGGCGGACCAACTCGTCTCATTCATGCGGCGCTTAGGCGCCGCATAATTCGACGGGGCCCCTGCGCAAGCCGGGGCTTTTGTAGTTTATGGCCATCAGGTTGATCGTAGGGCTGGGGAACATCGGGGCGGAATACGAGGACACGCGGCACAACGCGGGGTTCTGGTTGGCCGATGCGGTGGCACGTGCGTGCGGGGTCCACTTTCGTAACGAGAAAGGCTTTTTTGGAGCGGTCGCCAAGGCCGGCTCAACCTACTTGCTCAAGCCCTCGACCTTCATGAACCGCTCGGGCCAGGCGGTAGCGGCACTGGCGACTTTCTACAGAATCGCGCCAGAGGAAATTCTGGTGGCGCACGATGAGCTTGACTTGCCGCCCGGCGCGATCAAGATGAAGCAGGGCGGCGGCCATGCGGGGCACAACGGACTCAAGGATATCCAGGCGCGGCTCGGCAGCACCGATTTCTGGCGCATTCGCATCGGCGTCGGCCATCCGCGCGAGCTCGGGCTTACGCAGGAAGTTGTCGATTTCGTCTTGCATCGCCCGAGTCGTGAGCATTGTCAGCTGATTGAAGAGTGCATTGGCCGTGCCGCGCTGGTAATGCCGGACGCGATCGCCGGAAACCTGCCGGTGGCGGTCATGAAGCTGCATGCCAAGAAAAAGCCGGCGTGACACGCGCATTCACGGTCAAGCTGGGCCGCGTCGCGCGCGAGCGCATCGCGCGTGATGGCTTGAAACCGGCGGACATAGCCTGCATCCCGGCCGCGGCCGGAGGGCCCAAGGGGCTGGCCCTGATGCCGCTGGATCGCTGGTTGTTCGGCCAATGGCTGCGCGGCACCACCGACTTGACCCTTGTCGGCGCGTCCATCGGGGCGTGGCGCATGGCGGCAGCCGCGCATGAGGATCCGGTGGCGGCGCTTCTCGGGCTTGAGCGCGGCTATATCGAGGACCAGAATTACGGCTATAAGCCCGGACCGGCCGAGGTCGCGGCGTTGATGCGCGCAAACGTGCGTGCCGGTTTTGGCCAGTGGCGTCCGCGCGACAACCTGACTTTGCGGGTGTTGACTTCGCGCGCCGCCGGCGTGCTTTTGCGCGATGATTCGCGTACTGCCTTCGGCCGGGCGGCGCTTGCCAATGCGCGCGGACGGTCGCATCTGGCGCGACATTTGAAGCGAGTGGTTTTCAGCCACGGGCCGCGTGTCGCGGCAACCGACGTGCTGTTTAGTGCTGACGAGTTCGGACTCACCCACGTGCCGCTCACGGCGCAAAATGCACTCGAGGCCTTGCTTGCGTCCGGCTCGATTCCGATCGCAAGCCAGCCGGTGCGAGACATTCCCGGTGCGCCCGGCGGCGCCTACTGGGACGGCGGCCTGATCGACTATCACCTTTTCTATCCATATGAGCGCCTGGATCGCCTGACGCTGTATCCGCACTTCAGCGCCAGCTTGACGCCCGGCTGGCTCGACAAGTTTCTGCCGTGGCGCAAGCAGGGAACCCGTGGCCGCGGCAGCGATTGGCTTGGCAGCATGATCCTGATCGCGCCCTCGCCCGAACTGGTGGCGCGTCTGCCCAATGGCAAGCTGCCGGATCGCAAGGATTTTTACCACTACGGTGTCGACCACGCTGCGCGCATTGCCGCGTGGAAGCGTGCTGTAGCCGAATGCGCGCGTTTCGCCGACGAAGCCGCGGCATGGCTTGAACGTCCCGATTTATCCTTCGCCCAATCCCTTTAGGAAGCATCATCATGAGTGTCAAATGCGGCATTGTCGGTCTGCCCAACGTCGGCAAGTCCACGCTATTCAACGCCCTGACCAAGGCAGGCATCGCGGCCGAGAACTATCCGTTCTGCACCATTGAACCCAACGTGGGTATCGTCGAGGTGCCCGATGCACGCCTGGCCGCGCTGGCTGCGATCGTCATGCCGCAACGCGTGCTGCCGGCGGCAGTGGAGTTTGTCGACATAGCCGGGTTGGTGGCAGGGGCCTCCAAGGGCGAGGGCCTGGGCAACCAGTTTCTGGCCAACATCCGCGAGACCGATGCCATCGCGCACGTGGTGCGCTGCTTCGAAGACAGCAACGTGGTGCACGTCAATGGCAAGGTCGATCCGATCGCCGACATCGAGACCATCAACACCGAATTGGCCCTGGCCGATCTCGCCTCGGTCGAGAAGCAGGTCAGCCGCTATTCGAAGATCGCCAAATCCGGCGGCGACAAGGAGGCGCAGCGCATCGTCGCTTTGCTCGAAAAGATACAGCCGGTGTTGAATGAAGCCAGGCCGGCGCGCAGCGTGGCGCTGACAAAGGAAGAACAGGCCTTGCTCAAACCGCTGTTTCTATTGACAGCCAAACCCAGCATGTACGTGGCGAACGTGTCGGAATCGGGGTTCGAGAACAACCCGATGCTCGACCGCGTGCGGGCCCATGCCGCCGCCGAGCATGCTCCGGTGGTGGCGGTAAGCTGTGCGATCGAAGCGGAAATCGGTGGCCTGGACGACGCCGACAAGCTCGATTTCCTGAAGGAAATGGGCATGACCGAGCCCGGCCTGAATCGCGTGATCCGGGCCGGCTACGCGCTGCTGGGCCTGCAGACCTACTTCACCGCGGGTGTCAAGGAAGTGCGCGCCTGGACCGTGTTGGTGGGCGCCAGCGCGCCACAGGCGGCGGGTGCGATCCATACCGATTTCGAGAAGGGCTTCATCCGTGCCGAAGTGATCGCCTACGACGACTACGTTGCCTGCAAGGGCGAGCAGGGCGCCAAGGATCGTGGCAAGATGCGCGTGGAAGGCAAGGAATACATCGTCAAGGATGGGGATGTGATGCATTTCCGGTTCAATGTTTGAAGCGCTGAAGTGCGTTACCCGTATGTGAGCGCGGGCGAGTTGGTCGGGGTGTTTGGCAGGCTGTAGTCAAGACATTGGACGAACT
>JAYTDE010000183.1:0-1826 GCA_043736195.1 Burkholderiales bacterium
ACATTCCAGCCGGCGCCGGCGTAAAGCCCCTCGAGTTCCTGGATGATCGAGCCATTGCCGCGCACCGGGCCATCGAGGCGCTGCAGGTTGCAGTTGACCACGAACACCAGGTTGTCGAGCCCTTCGCGCACCGCCAGCGACAAGGCCGCCAGCGACTCCGGTTCATCCATCTCGCCGTCGCCGACAAAGGCCCACACCTTGCGCGCGCCGGCCGGCACGATGCCGCGATGCTCGAGATAACGCATGAAGCGCGCCTGGTAGATCGCCTGCAGCGGCCCCAGGCCCATCGAGCCGGTCGGGAACTGCCAGAAGTCGGGCATCAGCCAGGGGTGCGGATAAGACGACAGGCCGCCACCTTCGTGCAATTCACGCCGGTAATTCGACAACTGTGCCTCCGACAGGCGCCCTTCGAGAAAGGCACGCGCGTAAACCCCGGGCGCTGAATGCGGCTGGAAGAAGACCAGATCGCCGCCCGGGTTTTCGGAACTGCCCGCAACGTCATCGTTGCCATGAAAAAAATGGTTGAAGCCGACCTCGAACAGGTCGGCCGCCGAGGCGTAGCTGGCGATATGCCCGCCCAGTTCGGCCGAGGCGCGATTGGCACGCACCACCATGGCCAGCGCGTTCCAGCGCACGATCGCGGTGATGCGGTTCTCCAGCGTGGAATCGCCGGGAAACGGCGCCTGCCGCTCCAGCGGAATGGTGTTGCGGTAGGGCGTGGTGAGGCCGCGCGCCACGTCGACCCCCATGCCGCGCGCCGCTTCGGTCAGGCGCTTGAGCAGGTACTTGGCGCGCCCTTCGCCTTCGCGCGCCAGCACTTCTGCCAGCGCATCGAGCCATTCGCGGGTTTCCTGCGGATCGAGGTCGGCGGCGATCGCCTGCTGCAGAAGTGTACTGAGTTCGGAATGGTCGGTCATATGGCGTAAGGCGCAGAGATCTGGATGCCTGCGATGCTACCGTCAGCCAAGCTGCGGGTTCTGCCGAATCGAACACGATGCACCGCCGATTTCGGCATAATGTGCCGTCACAGCGCCTCATTCCATACATTCATGCCGATTTCAGAACTCGACACCATCGACTGGAAAATTCTCGACCGCCTGCAGGGCGATGCACGGGTTTCCAACGTCAAGCTGGCCGAAGCCGTCCACCTGTCGCCCTCACCCTGCCTGGCCCGGGTGCGCGAACTCGAGGCAGGCGGCTACATCAGCCGCTACGTCACCTTGCTCGACCCGCTCAAGGTCGGCTTGACGGTGAGCGTGTTCATCCAGGTGACCCTGGAGAAACAGGTGGAAAAGCAGCTTGGAAGTTTCGAAGCTGCCATCCAGAAACGCCCCGAGGTCATGGAGTGCTACCTGATGACCGGTGACTCCGATTACCTGCTGCGGGTGGTGGTACCCGACATCCAGGCCCTCGAACGCTTTATCGTCGATCACCTGACCAAGATTCCCGGCATCGCCAACATCCGCTCCAGCTTCGCGTTGAAACAGGTGAAGTACCAGACCGCCTTGCCGCTGCCGGCCGCCGCGCGGCGCGGCGCTTGATCCGCAGTCGCAGACAGGCGGCCCGCGCAGGACTTACAATTTGATCATCACAACGCGGCTTGCGCCGGTTCGCCGACGCGAGCCGCAGACAAGCAGGAGACACGCAATGCATGGAAGCAAACACTGGTGGACCAATCGCGTCATGCTTTTCATGGCGCTCGCCATGGCATGGGTGGCGCCACCGGCGCTGGCGCAGACCGCTTATCCGACGCGGCCGGTGAAACTGATCGCGCCATTTCCGCCCGGCGGCACCAGCGATGTGCTGGCGCGCCTGCTGGCGCAAAA
>JAYTDE010000184.1:0-11311 GCA_043736195.1 Burkholderiales bacterium
GATCAACGTGGACGAGAACCAGTCGACGCCGGCCAAGTTCGGCATCCGCGGCATCCCCACCCTGATGCTGTTCAAGAACGGCAACGTGGAAGCCACCAAGGTCGGCGCGCTGTCCAAGTCCCAGCTCACCGCGTTCCTTGACAGCAATATCTAAAAACCCTACTCTTTGAGTCGTAACCGCGCCGGATTGGACGACGGCGCGGGGTCTTCGGGGTTTACTTCCCCTCCCAGCGCAGGGTCAAGCGCATCTTCCTCTAGAAGAAATATCGGCAGCAGCACTGGCCGGATTCCATTCAATTCATGCCGTATCACTGCGAAACTCATGCAACTCTCAGAACTTAAGAACCTCCACGTCTCCGAACTGCTCGAGACGGCGACCACCAATGGCGTCGAAGGCGCCAACCGGATGCGCAAGCAGGACCTCATCTTCGCGATGCTCAAGACCCAGGCGAAGAAAGGCGAATCCATCTTCGGCGACGGCACACTGGAAGTACTGCCCGACGGCTTCGGCTTCCTGCGCTCGCCCGATACATCCTACCTGGCGAGCACCGACGACATTTACGTCAGCCCCTCGCAGATCCGCCGCTTCAACCTGCACACCGGCGACACCATCGAGGGCGAGATCCGCACGCCGAAAGACGGCGAGCGTTACTTCGCCCTGGTCAAGGTGGACAAGGTCAACGGCGAGGCGCCCGACGCGGTCAAGCACAAGATCCTGTTCGAGAACCTTACCCCGCTCCATCCGGAGAAGGCGTTCAAGCTGGAGCGCGAGATCAAGGCCGAGGAGAACATCACCGGCCGCATCATCGATATCATCGCGCCCATCGGCAAGGGCCAGCGCGGCCTGATCGTCTCGCCGCCGAAAGCCGGCAAGACGGTGATGCTGCAGCACATCGCGCACGCCATCGTGGCCAACCATCCGGAAGTCGCGCTCATCGTCCTGCTGATCGACGAGCGCCCGGAGGAAGTGACCGAGATGTCGCGCTCGGTGAGAGGCGAAGTGGTCGCCTCGACCTTCGACGAACCGGCCTCGCGCCACGTGCAGGTCGCCGAAATGGTGATCGAGAAGGCCAAGCGCCTGGTCGAGCACAAGAAAGACGTCGTCATCCTGCTCGATTCCATCACCCGCCTGGCGCGCGCCTACAACGCGGTGCAGCCGGCCTCGGGCAAGGTGCTCACCGGCGGTGTCGACGCCAATGCCCTGCAGAAGCCGAAGCGCTTTTTCGGCGCCGCACGCAATGTCGAGGAAGGCGGTTCGCTGACCATCATCGCCACCGCCCTGATCGACACCGGCAGCCGCATGGACGACGTGATCTACGAGGAGTTCAAGGGCACCGGCAACATGGAACTGCACATGGACCGGCGCATGGCCGAGAAGCGTGTCTACCCATCGATCATGATCAACAAATCCGGTACCCGGCGCGAGGAATTGCTGCTGCCCCCGGACCAGTTGCAGAAGGTGTGGATCCTGCGCAAATTCCTCTACAACATGGACGAAACCGAAGCCATGGAGTTCATGCTGGACAAGATGCGCGCGACCAAGAACAATGGCGAGTTCTTCGACTCGATGAAGAAGGGGTAGACCGCACATTCGCCCTGCGGGCGAATCACGTTCTACCTGTTCTCATTGGAGCGTCATCGTTGATGACGCTCGATTCGGCCGTTGGTGCCTTGGGCGGTGTGTGGCGATCTCGTGTTGGGCGCCCTGCGGTTCCCTCCTGGCGCACGCTGGCGAATGGCGCCACCTCGGTAATGCCCTTCGCTTTCGTCCTTTGCTTCTTGCCTTTGCGCTTTTGGGCTTTACCACTTCGCCACTGCGCCGCTTCGGCTGCTGTTGCCGGCGATCGCTATTGGCGTCGGCCTACCATGTAGGTCGCGCCCTCCGGGCCGAAAGTCTCTTCGTGTTCACATCCGGCCTGCATCGCGAAGGTGTCGCCCGCCTTGCAGACCTGCGTCTTGCCTTCGTAGCGCAGAGTCATCTCGCCGCTGACAATCAGGCCGCGGGCGCTGAAAGGATGCGAATGCACCGGGTTCTCGTGCAACGGCGCCTGGGTCCGGGTACTGATCTCGGAATAGCCGTCCTGCGCGAGGGCGGCCACGAATGCGGCGTGATCCATGGTGATGGTCTCCAATTGGTAACGGTTACGCACTATACCGCGCCGGCAGCGGCGCGGGGCGGCGCCCGCCCGGGTTGCGTGCCTGTTGTCCAATTGCAGGGTGCGATTCAAACTGATGTGGAGGCGGGAAATCCGACCAAGGCCCTCACACTGGAAGAACGTCGCCAACCCGGTTGGGGGCGCTGCCTGACACATCAGTTTGAATCGCACCCCAATTGCAGGAATCTTTGCGCCGCAACACGCTTCAGGATATACTCGCAGGCTTTCCAACCGTCGCGAAACCTCGCTTTTGTCCGACTGCACGCAGCCAGGCCGCAGGAGACCGCGAACACCCATGAGGCAACCATGAAAGCCGGCATTCATCCCAATTACCAGGACGTCGAAGTCACCTGCTCGTCCTGCGCCAACAAATTCACCACTCGCTCGACCGTAAACAAGCCGCTCGGTGTCGAGGTGTGCGCCAACTGCCACCCCTTCTACACCGGCAAACAGCGTATCGTCGACACCGCTGGCCGTGTCGAGAAATTCCGCCAGAAATACGCGATCAAGAAAGCGGCGTAAACCGGCTGTGCGGCAGGAAAAAGGCAGCCGAGGCTGCCTTTTTTATTGCCCGATACCAATCGCCTTGAAGATGCAAGTCGCCCGTTCCACGTCCCTCTCGCGCCTGCGCGTGCCAGTGCCGCTGCCCTCGCCGTGGTTCTGGGGTCTGGTGCTGCTATACGTGTTGCTCGGTCTGGTCGGGCATGACCCATGGAAAGCCGACGACGCCATCGGTTTCGGCATCGCCTGGACCATGGCTGGCGGCCAGGCGCTCGACTGGCTGGTACCCAATGTGGCGGGCCAGTTGGTACCCGACGAAGGGCCTTTGGCGTTCTGGCTGGCGGCGCTTTTCATCAAGATTTTCGGCACACTGTTGCAAGCGCATGATGCGGCACGCCTGGCCACCGCGGCCTGGGTTTCGCTTGCGATCATCGGCGTGCATCGTGCCGCTCGCGCACTCGACGGCGCGCTCGCTGGCAGGCTCGCGGTGCTTGCCCTGCTCGCCTGTCTTGGCCTCCTTGCACGCGCCCATGAAATCGCCGCGGAGCCTGCATTCCTGGCCGGCTGGGCGCTGGTGTTGTGGGGCCTGGCGCTGCCCGAGCGCTGGCGGAAGACCGCGGCACTGACAGCAGCGGGCCTGGCCATTTGCGTGCTGTCACGTGGCGTCGCGGCAGCCTTGCCGGTGCTCTTGACGGCCTGCGCCTGGATGGTCTTTGGCGGCATCGGCAGGCTGCGCATCGGCGCTATCGCCGCAGGCGTGTTGGCAGGCATGGCGCTTTGCGCGCCGTGGCTGTGGTTGCTCAATAACGTACCGGTCTATGCGGCCAGCCATCATGCCTGGCTTGCCGCGCAGGTGGGACTGGCCGGTTCCGATACCTGGCGCTATTACGCCAAGACCCTCCTGTGGTTCACCTTTCCCGCCTGGCCGGTGGCACTCTGGTGGATCGCCAAGCGGCGCCCGCCGATGTTCCTCGACGTGCAACCGATACCGCTGGTACAACGCCTGCCGCTCATGGCGCTGGCCGCCGTGCTGACGTCTCTGATCTGGTCGCCGCTGGCCAACGATTCGGTGTTATTGCCCCTGTTGCCGCCCTTGGCGCTCCTGATCGCACCCGGCCTGATCTTCATGCGGCGCGGCCAGGCCGCGCTGATCGACTGGTTCGGCCGCATCAGCTTTTCCATCGCTGCCGCCCTCATCTGGCTGGGCTATGCGGCGCTGGCCGCCGGCTGGCCGGAGCGCATTGCCGCCAACTTCGCTCGCTTGGAGCCCGGTTTCGTCGCCACCATCCACTGGCCGGCGGTGGCGATCGCCGCGGCCGCCACCCTGGCCTGGGTGCTGGCGATCGCGCGCAGCGAACGCACGCCCCTGCGCGGCATCGTCCACTGGTGCTATGGCACGACTCTGAGCTGGCTCTTGCTGATGACGCTATGGCTGCCGTGGATCGACTACGGCCGCAGCTACCGGCCGGTCGCCATCGGGCTCAAGGCGGCAATCGGCGGCGTGACCGGCGGCGCGCGACCCTGCGTGTCCACCCGCACCCTGGGCCTGGCCGAACGCGCCTCCTTCGCCTACTTCGGCGGGCTCGAATTCGGCGGCGTGCGGGACAATTGCGCCTGGCTCCTGATCCAGGGATCGCGCAATGATGCGCCGCGCGCCGAGCCTGGCCTGCGCCTGATCTGGGAGGGCAACCGACCCGGTGACCGCAACGAACGTTTTCGCCTTTACCGGAGGACCAAATGAGGCCCCTGATCCAGTCGGCAGAATGGCAAGCGCTGTTGGCACACCAGCGAAGCATGCGCGGCCGTCATGTACGTGACCTGTTCGCTGCCGCGCCCGACCGCTTTGATGCTCTTGCGGTAGAGGCGGGCCCGCTGCTGCTGGATTTCTCGCGCCATCGCGCCACCCTTGAAACCCGCGACCTGCTGCTGGCACTGGCCCGCGCGCGCGATCTGGAATCCTGGCGCGAGCGCATGTTTGCCGGCGGCGCCATCAACGCGACCGAGGGGCGTGCAGTGCTGCACGTCGCACTGCGTGGCCACGGCAGCGGCGCGGCTGCGCTGGCGGTACGCGACCAGGCGCGCGGCGTGCTGTCGCGCATGGGCGAGATCGCGCGTGACCTGCGCACCGGCGTATGGCGCGGCGCCAGCGGCATGCCGATCACCGACATCATTCACATCGGCATCGGCGGCTCCGATTTCGGCCCGCGACTGGTACTGGACGCCTTGCGCCCGGCGGCCAACGGACCGCGCGTGCACTTTGTAGCCAACGTCGATCCGGACGACCTGGCTGATGCGCTCGCCGACTGCCAGCCCGCGAGCACGCTGGTGATCGTGATCTCCAAGACCTTCACCACCATCGAAACCCTCACCAACGCGGAAGCGGCGCGCGCCTGGCTGGCACAAGCGCTCGGCCCCGCGCTCGAAAAACACCTGATCGCCGTCAGCAACAACGTCGGCGCGGCACGCGCCTTCGGCATTGGCGAGGCCAACATCCTGCCGCTGGCCGAATCGGTCGGCGGCCGCTATTCGGTATGGTCGGCGGTCGGACTGTCGACCATGATCGCGCTGGGCCCGGAGGCATTCGCCGATTTTCTGGCTGGAGCCAGCATGATGGATAGTCATTTCCTGGAAGCACCACTGGAAACCAACGCGCCGGTGCTGCTGGCGCTCTTGGGCATCTGGTACACCAATTTCTGGGGCGCGCAATCGCATGTGGTGTTGCCCTACGCGCGGCGCCTGGATTTGCTGCCGGACTACCTGCAGCAACTGGAGATGGAATCGAATGGCAAGCGCGTCGACCGCGCCGGGCGCGCGGTGGACTATGCGACCGCGCCGGTGCTGTTCGGCAATGTCGGCGCCAACAGCCAGCATTCGTTTCACCAGTTGCTGCACCAGGGCACACACCTGGTGCCGATCGACTTCGTGCTGGTGCGTCGCCCGGAGGCGGCGCAACCATTCCAGCGCATCCTGCTGGCCTCGGCACTGGCGCAGGCCGCCGCGCTCACCCAGGGCGTAAGCACGCCGGGCCATCCGGAAAAAGATTCTCCCGGAAACGCGCCCTCGACCACCATCGTCCTGCAGGAACTCACAGCCCACTCGCTCGGTGCCCTGATCGCGCTATATGAACACAAGGTGTTCGTGCAGGGCATCGTGTGGAACATCAACAGTTTCGACCAGATGGGCGTGGAACTGGGCAAGGCCATCGCCAAGACCCTGCTGCCGGCCTTCACGGGCGGCGCCGCGCCCGCGGGGGCCGACAGCTCGACGCTCGGCATGATCAAGCGCCTGATTTGATCCCAGCCCATCCATACCGCGCCCGCACGCCTTCTCGCCGCTCGCGCGACAGTCGATCGAGCCCCCCAATCTCCGGATTCGCGCAGCCACGCGACTGACATCGCCCACATGTTCAAGTCCACCGCCAAAGACATCGTCCGCCTCGGCTGGCCGGTTTTGATCGGCCAGCTGGCCACCATGGCCAACGGCGTCATCGATACAGTGATGGCCGGCCACTACTCGGCGCGCGCACTGGCGGTGGTGGGCCTGGGCACCTCGATTTTCTTCAGCATCTTCATCGCCCTGATGGGCGTGCTGCTGGCCTTGTCGCCCACCATCTCGCAGCACTACGGCGCCGGACGCCATGATGAAATCTCGCACGATGTGCGCCAGGGCTTCTGGCTGATGCTGGTGCTGACGCTGCCCTGCGTGGGTCTTCTGATAGCACCCGAACCCTTCATCATTCTTTCCGGCATGTCCGCCGACATCGCCGCTGACGTGCGTGCCTATCTGCGCGCGCTGGCCTGGGCGGCGCCGGCGATGCTGCTGTTTCGCGTGTTCTACGCCTGGTCCACCGCGATTTCACAACCGCGCGCGGTAATGGTGATCCAGTTGCTGGGCCTGGGCCTCAAGGTGCCGCTCAACTGGCTACTGATGTATGGCGCCAACGACCTGCCCTTGATCGGCAGCATACCGGCGATGGGCGGCATTGGTTGCGCCTGGGCCCTGGTGATCGAAGCCTGGCTGATGCTGCTTGCCGCCTTTGCCTGGGCCGCGCTGGCACCCGCCTTCGCACGCTACCAGGTGTTCGCGCGCCTGGGCGCACCCGACCCGCCGGCGATCTGGCGCTTAGTCAAGCTGGGCCTGCCGATCGGCGGCGCGTTCCTGATCGACGTGACTTCCTACACCTTCATGGCCTTGTTCATCGCCCGCCTGGGAGAAAACTGGTCGGCCGGCCACCAGATCGCCGCCAACCTGGGCGGCTTGACCTACATGGTGCCGCTGGCGATTTCCACCGCCACCAGCGTGCTGGTGGGCCAGGCGATCGGCGCCGGCGACTACGCCCGCGCGCGCGCCTCCGGCTGGACCGGCATGGCCATCGGGCTTGGCGTGGCGCTCTGCGTGGCGGCGCTCCTGGCCTGGTTAAGTCCGTCGATCGCCGGCTTGTACACCAGGGATGCCGAGGTGATGCGGGTAGCCACACCGTTGATCCTGATGGTGGCGGGGTTTCATGTATTCGATGCGATGAACGCGGTGGCCTCGAACGCCTTGCGCGGTTACAAGAAAGCCTGGGTGCCGATGCTCACCTTCGCCCTGGCGCTATGGATCGTCGGCCTCGGCGGCGGCTACCTGCTGGCGTTCACCACGTTTTTCGGCGCGCCGCTGGGCGCCATCGGTTTCTGGACCGGCGCGATCACCGGCATGGCGTTGGCGGCGATCGCGGTCACCGTGTACTTCGCACACGTGAGCCACGCCGCGATGCGGCGCGCTGCGGCCTTGCAAGCTTCGACCCTGACGCCTCGTCATGCCTGAGCCGAGTCGCCATCGCACCCTGTGGCACGCCATCGGCTGCGCACTGATCATCTTTGTGATCTACCAGTCACTCACGCCGGCGCCGATGGAGATACCAGGCGACGAAGGCAGTCGCCTGGGTCACCTGGCCGCGTACGGTACGCTGATGAGCTGGTTCTCGCACCTGCATGAAGGGCGCAGGAGCCGCGTCGCCTGCGCGCTGGGCTTTGTTGCCATGGGCGCCGCGCTTGAAGTGATCCAGGGCCTCACCGGATACCGCTCAACCGATCTGGCGGACGCGATTGCCAATACGCTCGGGGTATGCGCAGGCTGGCTGCTGGCGCCACCACGACTGCCGAATTTCCTGGGGTTGACCGAGCGCTTCCTGGATCGCGAACGGCGCTGACTTGTTGCGAGCTACGGCGTCACGGTGAGGGCAGCGTGGCCGGCTGCGCCGGCCATCCGACTCGCGCGTTACATGTTCCTGATGTACTGCGCCACCATCTCTTGCTGCGTTTCCGCCGGCGCTGTCGATCCAGTCTGGTCCTTGAGCATCTGCCCCATGCTGGGCATGGCCGAGCGCTCGATCCTGGCTTCACTGCTCCACAGCTTCGAACGCATCATCGACTTGCCGCAATGCAGGAAGGCCTCGGCCACCACAACTTCGATCACCAGCCTGGGGGGCCGCTTTTCGGCCGAAAATAAATGCAGATACGCATCTTCGTCGCGCAGCCGCGCCATGCCGTTGATACGCAGCGTTTCATCCACACCCGGCACCAGGAACAGCAGGCCGACCTTGCCGGTGGCCAGAATGTTGGTCAGGGTGTCCAGCAGGTTGTTGCCCTGCGCATCCGGAATCAAAAGGGTGTGCGCATCGTGCACCTTCACAAAGCCCGGCTCGCCGCCGCGCGGCGAGGCATCGAGCTGCTGCGCACCGCCGTCACTGGCAATCACCACAAATGGCGAAAGCCCGACAAAGCGCTGGCAATGTACATCAAGGTGGCGCAACTGCTTGGCGAGTGCACGCGTGTTCGGCGCGCTGTATCTCTCACGCAAACCCTTGATATCTTCGATCATGGAACTGCATCCTTTGCAACATTGGCCGAAACAGCATCTTCATCCTGCGGCTTGGCGCGGCAACGATAAGCATGACGATTGGCCGCCCCGAATTCGCCAATCACAAGACGATTCGTCGACCGCAACCGCGCACGCGCCACGCATTCAGGTCCAGCCGCGCCCGACAAAAACCACCACCGTGGCGATCACCCCCAGCACCAGGTTGACCAGCACCAGCTGACGGATACGGTTCATCGCCAAGCCACCGGCCGGCCAGTCCTGTGCCGCAACCGCCGTACGCAGGCGCTTGAAGGCGGAAAAACGGATGTGCCAGAAGATCGCCATCATGATCAGGCCGATGGTGGTCATGATGTGAATGTGTGCGCCCAGGCGAGCGCCGTTGGATATGAACAGCATCATGATGGCGACCCCGCTGACCAGGATCAGCACGATGCTCCATGCCACCCACTTGAAGAACCGGCCCAGCGTCGCCGCCAACAGTGGCAGGCGCTGCGGTGGTTGCAACACCTCGGCGGCCGCCGGGCGCAACGCGACATGTGCGAAAAACATGCCGCCGACCCAGACGATCACGCCCAACAAATGTACCAGCAGCCAGAGGCTGTAACTCATAGCAAATCACCAAGAATATGTTTGACCGGCGCGAAGCTGCGCCGGTGTGCCGGGCAGGCGCCCAGCTCGCGAATCTTCGCCAGATGCAGTTGCGTCGCGTAACCCTTGTGGCGCTCGAACGCATAGCCGGGATAGGTTTTGGCAAGCGCCACCAGTTCGCGATCACGTGCGGTTTTCGCAAGAATGGAGGCGGCGGAAATCGCGGCCACCTGCGCGTCACCCTTGATGATGGCGCGCGTGGTGTAGCGCATGAGCGGCGCCTGGTTGCCGTCAACCCACACTTCGTCCGGGCTGATCAGGAGCTTTTCGACCGCGCGGCGCATGGCCAAAAGCGTTGCCTGCAGAATATTGATGCGATCGATCTCCTCGACCGAGGCGGAGGCGATGCCGAACGCCAGCGCATTGGTCTGGATCATGACCGCCAGCTTTTCGCGGCGCGCCGCTGTCAGCTTCTTGGAATCATCGAGCCCGCGAATCGGTTTGCCCGGATTGAGTACCACCGCGGCGGCATAGACCGGGCCCGCCAGCGGGCCTCGACCGGCCTCGTCGACACCGCAGATCAGCAGCCCCTTCTGCGGCGGCGGCCGGCGCAATGCCTTGATTTTGCGCGAATGCTTGTCCACACCGGCCAACAGGTCGGGCTGGATTTCTTCGGTCAGGTGTTCGTCGCGAACCATGACAGGATTCTACGCGCCGCTGCGAATCAGCCTGCGGCCGAGAAAAAGCGACTGGCGATCGCCTCGGCGGCGCGCGTCGCCATGTCCTTGCGCAGCTCGGCGTGCAGCCTTCCAAAACGGCGCGCGATGCGCACGCGCGTGCTGGTGTCGGCGAGCAGGTTGCCGATTGCCTGCGCCAGATTCTTCGGCGTCGCATCTTCCTGCAGGAATTCCGGAACGACAAATTCGCCGCAGAGAATATTGGGCAAACCGACGTAAGGCTGGTACTTCATGCGTCGCATCATCTGCCAGGAGCCCCAGGCCATGTTGTAGGCGATCACCATGGGCCGCTTGAACAAGGCGGCCTCGAGAGTCGCGGTGCCGCTTGCCACCAGCGCCACATCGCACGCGGCCAGCGCGCCATGCGTATCGCGCGGCAGCAGCGCGACAAGAAGGTGGCCGGCGCCATTGCGGGCCAGTGCGGCAGTCCAAAGTGCCGCGGTTTCGTCGCTCGCCAATGGCACCACGAAGCGAATCGCGGGCATAGTCTCGGCCAGCAGCATCGCCGCCCGCACGAAATTGTCGGCCAGGTATTTCAACTCCGACTGCCGGCTACCGGGCAGAAGAGCCACCACCTGTGCGTCATCAGCCAGCCCAAGCCGCGCACGCGCGGCACCACCGTCGGGCACCTCGGCGATCACATCCGCCAGCGGATGTCCCACATAGGTCGCGCCGATGCCGGCATCACGGTAAAGTTTCTCTTCAAACGGAAAGACACAAAGCATTTCCTCGCAGGCGCGGCCAATCTTTTCGATGCGCTCGCCGCGCCAGGCCCAGATTGAGGGGCTGATGAAATGCGCGGTGCGCACGCCCTTCTCGCGCAACATGATTTCAAGGTCAAGGTTGAAGTCGGGTGCATCGACACCGATGAACAGGTCGGGCGGAGCTGCGAGCAGCTTGCGCGCGAGGTCGCGGCGAATCGCTGTGATCTCACGGTAGTGGCGCAACACCTCGACATAGCCGCGCACCGCCAGCCTTTCCGCCGGCCACCAGGCGTCGAATCCCGCGGCCTGCATGCGTGGCCCACCGATACCGAAGAATGAAGCACCCGGCAGGCGCCTGGCAATTGCTCCCATCAGATGCGAAGCGAGCAGATCGCCCGAGGCCTCGCCCGCGACCATCGCGATGCGCGACGCGGCCATCGCGCTCAGCGCATGATGCCGCGCGACGAGGCCACGACAAAATCATGCAGCAGCTTCACTTCAGCGTGGACGGCACCCACGTCAGCCAGAGCGTTCTTCGCGTCCTCGAACAACAGGCCGCCCTTGTACAGCGTCTTGTAGGCGCGCCGCAGGCTTTCAATCTGCGCGGGCGCGTAGCCGCGGCGCTTCAAGCCTTCGCTGTTGATGCCGTGCGGTGCGGCCGGGTTGCCAGAGCAGGTCACATAGGGCGGCAAATCCTTGAACAGGATCGCACCCATCGCGCACATCGAATGCGCGCCGATGCGCACGAACTGGTGCACCACGG
>JAYTDE010000185.1:0-1984 GCA_043736195.1 Burkholderiales bacterium
TGATGATGCCGACCGCGGCCGACTTCGCCAGTGAAGTCGGCGACGATGTACGGCGCTACTACCGGGGTGCCGGCGACATCAGCGCCGAAGACCGGGTCAGGATATTCAAGCTGGCCTGGGACTTAGCCGGCGACTCCTTCGGCATGCGCGCCATGCAGTACGAACGCTACTATGCCGGCGATCCGTTTCGCCTGGTGGCCGGCAACTACACCAACTATGCGTACAAGCATGAGTGCGAGAAATTGGTGGAGAGCGCGTTGGCACTGGCGGGTACACCGGGGTGAGCTCCGGTGAGCCCTCATCGGCCGACCGCAAGGCTTTGTGTCTCAGGCGGTTTTCGCAGTTCGAAAATTGCGGAAAATTCCTCACTTGTGTTACGTTCGTTGTGTGGTGAAACCCAGGGCAAGAAGTCATGCACGCTCGCTTTTTGAAAATCCGTTTGAACGACGACGTTGCGAACCTGATTGATCGTCTGCAGGAACAAACGTCACTTGACAAAAGTGAGCTGGTCAGGCGCGCACTGCTTGCTCTGGAGCGCGAGACATCAACTCTTCAGCCGGGTGGTCTGTTCGAGTTGGGAAAGGCGCGCTTCGGTCGGCATGGCGACGCGACGCGACAGGCTGTCGACATCAAGCGTGTGGTACGGGCGCGCCTGCATGTGAAGTGTTCTGCGTGATACCGCGCTGCAGGCGGCTCTGGTCAGCCGATCGATAGTATGACCAATCCAAAGGCAGACCTCGCATGACCAACCGGCGCACTCTCGACCCACTTCTGGCGGATGACTGAACCCATGAGCAAACGCGCCGTTCTAGGCCTGTCCCACACGCCCCTGCTGGGCTTGAACCCGCTGCCGGCTGAGGTCGATGCCGACCTGCGCGGCGCCCTCGATGAAGCATCGCGCCTGGTGCAGGCTTTCGCGCCGGAGTTGGTGGTGCTGTTCGCGCCAGACCATTTCAACGGCTTTTTTCACGACCTGATGCCGGCGATCTGCATCGGCACCGAGGCAGTGGCGATTGGCGACTACGGTACGCCGGCCGGGCCGATCAATGTCGCCGGCGACGATGCGCTGGGCCTGGCGCGTGCCTTGATCGCTGCCGGTTTCGATCCGGCGGTGTCGCGCCGCATGGTGGTCGATCATGGCGTGGCGCAGCCGCTGCATCTGCTGTTCGGCAGCCTGGCCACGCCGCCGGTGCTGCCGATCTTCCTCAATGCCGCCGCGCCACCGGCGATTCCAACGGTCAGGCGGGTGACCGCACTCGGCCGTGCGGTGGGCAGCCATTTCGCCACCGATACGCGGCGCATCCTGTTTTTGGGCTCTGGCGGCTTGTCGCACGACCCGCCGATTCCCACGCTCGACAATCCCGACCCCGCCATGCGCGAGCGCATCATCGTGCGCCACACCGCCAGCCCGGAGCAACGCGCGCAGCGCCAGGCGCGCGTGCTTGAGGCGGGTCGCAACATGGGGCAGGGCCGCTCGGATCGGCGGCCGCTTAATGCGGCGTGGGATGAGCGCGTGATGACGCTCCTGGAAACCGGCGATTGGGCCGCTATCGAAGCCATTGGCGAGGACGAGATCGTGCGCGAAGGCGGCGGCTCGGCGCACGAAACCAAGAGCTGGATCGCGGCGTTCGCCGCCGCCGCCGACAAGACGTTGACCACGCGGCAGCGCTGGTATCGGGCGATTCCAGACCTGATCGCCGGGTTTGGTGTCATGCTGCGCGTCGACTGATTCGCCAGGCCCATGTTATCGGGCCGCACCTGCAACCTGAGGAAATTTCGCCATGCCCGCTGAACCGAGCCCCACCGCCCGTACCGAACTTAGCCCCGGGGGCACACTGCGCGTCGCCCTCAATCTGGCGAATTTCCTGCTGGTGAAGCCCGCTGTAACCGGCGGCGAGCCCGGCGGGGTGGCCGCCGACCTGGCGCACGAGTTGGGCCGCAGGCTCGGCGTGCCGGTCAGCTTCGTCCCCTATGAAACCCCGGG
>JAYTDE010000186.1:0-2065 GCA_043736195.1 Burkholderiales bacterium
TCATGGAGGCCGGAGCGTTGCCGGCGAACGGATCGCCAGACCCTTCGAACAGACGATTCATCAATTCGGTCTCGCGGATGCGGATTGTCTCGAGAAACTCAGCCGCGCCGGCCATCTGCTTGAAAGTCACGAATCCGCGCTCAAGAAAGTTCTGCAACTCCGTCAAGCCGGCCATTTTCGCCGGTTTGCGCATCAGCTTGATGGTTGTTTCCAGAAACGCTATCCGGGTCAGCTTGTCCAGGGCACAACCGATGGAATGCATCAGAGCGATCTGGTGCTCGCGTGCCGCGCGATTGGCGCAGGTGCGATAGGCTTTTGCGTACGCATCCGCGCTGAGTGCGTCGACATCGGCTGCGCCAAGTGCGGCACGCAGATCATGGTCGAGCTGCTCGGAAATTGCGTCAAGTTCAACGGCGTCGGCGATCGCCGATAACGCGGCGGCCGGCAAGAGCGCCGTCAGCTTGGGCAATATGCGGGCAACATCGGCGTCGCGCTGCGAGTAATCGCGCGCGCCGTACAGGTCGGTCAAGAAGAACAGCGCAGCTTGTCGGTGGCGCGGATGGGCCAGCAGGTCGGCATAAGTCAGCCGCAGGCGCCGGGCCTGCCACGCCTTGAGGGCGAGATGCTCCGCGGCAGTGGCAGGATCATCGTGCGCGGCCCGCCGCGACCGGCTGACGTGCGCTAGAAACCGCGCAAGTCGTTCGCCGGCTTCCGTGCTCGATTCCGCCACGCGCAGGACAGCTTAGTTTGTCGAGGATCCATCGGCGAGCGGATTGAAATCCTCCGGGTCATGGCTCTCGCCGGCAGTGGTTGCGAACCCGCGCTCGTCGAAGGTGACGGACAGGCGGATCTTGCGCATGTCACTTTTTCCCGGGTAAGCCGCGTAGTCCCACGCTTCACCGCCGGATCGAACCGGAAACACCATGCCGGGTCGGCCAAGCAGCCGACGCACATCGTCGCGCGTATCCTGCCCCATGCGAATGCGCGCAACCGTTTCCACCGTGAGGACCTGGTCGATCGCCACAAGTTTGCCCCCGCGGTCGAAGCGTGCCATGAAGGTATGCCGGCCCAGCGGGCCGCGCGGATACTCCCAGGACTCCACGTAGGCAGCACCGGGGGGTGCCGCATGAATCGCAGCCGGTTCGCCCATCAAGGCGCGGGTTTCGGTGTGCCCTGACGTGCGCGCTTGCAAGGACGAACCACTATACGAGGCGCAGCCAGCCAACGCGCAGAATGCGAGCAGTGTGCAGTACGAACTGACCAAACGTCCAAGGCCTTTAAGCATTGTCAATCCTCCGGATGAAATGATAGCGTTGTTTGCGCTGCCGCGCCCTTAACCGGCAACACCGGGTCGGTATGGCCTAAAATTGGGGCGATGCTCGCGCGCTGGCTTCTATTGATCGTTCTGGTGACCGCCACCTTCGCCGGTGCCGCGCCCGTTCTGGCGCTGATAGCAATGATAGTCGTGGTGAGTTTCCTGATAGCTGCCGCGAATTCCTCGCCGCGGCCCGCTGATACTCGCCTTGCAGCGGGCGCTCTGGTCCTTTTGTGGCTGTGCGAGATTGCAGCGGCGTGGCTGACCATCCTCGTGTTCATGCCATTCGAGCGCTGGTTGATGCGGCGCGATGTCGCCGCCAGCCGCGCGGGCCTGCCGTCGGTGCTGTTGATCCATGGCTATGTAAACAATGCCGGATCGATGTTCATCCTGTGGCGCGCAATTAAAAACGCCGGCCATGCCGTGCACACGGTCAACCTCGAGCCGGTGTATGCCGATATCGACAGCTACGCCAGCCGCATCGAGGCGCGACTGGCCGCCATTCAGGCGGAAGCAGGCGGGCAAGCGGTGGTGCTGGTGTGCCACAGCATGGGCGGATTGGCGGCGCGCGCCTACCTGCGCAAGTATGGTGCGGCACGCGTCGCCGGTCTGGTCACTCTCGGCACGCCACATGCAGGCACCGTGCTTGCGAATACTGCGCTGGGGGAGAACGGTCGCCAGATGCGGCCCGGCAGCGCCTGGCTGGCAGGCTTGGCGCATTTCGAGAATGCACGCTGGTCGTGCAAGGTG
>JAYTDE010000187.1:0-1758 GCA_043736195.1 Burkholderiales bacterium
CTGGCATCAGCGCAGCCGCCGAACGCCTGGCCGCAGCCTATGCCAGGGGCGAACTCGACCTCAAACCCGATGCCGCTGAAGCAGCACGTTGGGCCGCACGGGCCGGCAAATGAGTGGCGCCGCGCGAATCGTGATGCAGGGTGCCTGGCTGACGCGGTCGCTGATCGACGGCGTCGCCGCCATGGCAGGCGCCGCCACCATCGAAACTTGCGGTGACCGGGTCGTGCGTCTGAGTGGCTTTTCGGCATGGCCCGGCGCGGCGCGTGCCACGCGCATCGCCACGCTGTGCGCCGCGGCGCGCGCCGACGTCGCCTTCATTGCCAGGCCGCGTCCGCTTAGCGCCTACAGACTGGCGGTGATGGACATGGATTCCACTCTCATCACCATCGAATGCATCGACGAAATCGCCGACCTTAAGGGCTTGAAGCCGGAGGTCAGCGCGATTACCGCTGCCGCGATGCGTGGCGAACTCGACTATCCCGAATCGCTGCGACGCCGCGTCGCCCTGCTGCGTGGCCTGGGCGTCGAGGCGCTGGAGCAGGTGTATGCCGAACGCCTGCGTCTGTCGCCCGGCGCCGAACTGATGCTGAGCGCGTTTGCCGCTGCCGGCCTGCGCACCTTGCTGGTCTCCGGCGGCTTCACCTTCTTCACCGAGCGATTAAGGCGGAAGCTAGCGCTGGATGACGCCCGCTCCAACACCCTTGGTATCGAGAACGGCAAGCTCACTGGCGAAGTGATCGGTGAAATCGTCGACGCCGCCGCCAAGCGGCGCGAACTGCTGGCGGCATGCGCACGCTTGGGTGCCGACCCCGTCGACGCCATCGCCATCGGCGACGGCGCCAACGATCTGGCGATGATGGCTGTCGCCGGCGTCTCCGTCGCCTATCGCGCCAAGGCGGTAGTGCGCGCGCAGGCGACCCATGCCATCAGCCACAATGGGCTGGAAGCGGTGCTGCCCTTGTTCGACTCCTGACACCTTGGGTGCGGATTGATGTACATCATCGCCATCGGCTGGATCTGGGTCGTCTTCATGATGTCGATCACCGAAACGGGCATCGTGGCCGGGCTCATGACATTTGTATTCTATGGAATCCTGCCGTGCGGGCTGCTGCTGTATCTGCTGGGCACGCCGGCCCGTCGGCGCCGCAAGGCGCGCATGCGGGCGCGCGAGGAACATGCCGCCGAACCACCCTCGCCTGGACCATCGGCAGAGCGCGAGCCGCGCTGAAGCAAGCTGGCCAAGGTGAGGTGGCTGCGTCAGTCGATCCTGATCTGTGCCTCGCGCACCACGCGGACAGGTTCGACGAAAGCGCCAATTGCGCCACCGGCGTGAAATCCCTCAACACGTCGTAGGGCAGCTTCGGGTTCAGATGCGGCATCCGCACCAGGGTGCTGATGCCGATCAGCACCGTATAGCCATCGGGGACTGCCTTGGCCACCACATCATTGCCCAGGATGCCGCTGGCACCGGCCCGATTTTCGACCACCACCCGCTGGTCCCAGCCCTCGGCCGGCTTGGCGCCGATCATGCGCGCGATGATGTCGGCGCCGTCGCCGGCCGGATACGGCACGATGAAGCGAATTGCCTTTTTGGGGTAGGTCTGTGCCTGAACCCCGAGCGCGGCAAACGGCATCAAGGCCAGCGCCAGCAATACGCGCGCGGTGAAGCTTCCCGGAGCATGCATCAGTGTCTCCGGGGGGCATCTGGGGTTGCGCGCGCATGCCACCCGGTCCGACCGCCAACGGCCCTTGGCCGTC
>JAYTDE010000188.1:0-1725 GCA_043736195.1 Burkholderiales bacterium
AGCCGGAAACGCGCGCAACCTGTCCCGACATTTCGACGCCCCGGGCAATCCCGTGCGCGATGTTGCGATGTGCGGTGGCTGCGAAAGCCAGGGCGGAGCCGTCTTCTTCGCTCTCTCGCCGCCGCACGATCAAATTGCCGTTGAACGTCCAGAGGCTGGTTTTATGTTCGGCAATGAGCCGCGCCTGCGCCTGCGGAAAATCGCCGTGGCGGTTGGTCCCTACCTGGAGCAGGATCGACAGCGCCACCGGCGCTTCCGCATCGGTAAGCCCGAGGAGAGTGCCTAACGCAAACTCAACGACGTGCAGATTGCCTTCTTCGACTTCGCCCTCGATTTCGATTCCCGAAGCCAATCGGTCGCTTACGCCTGCAAACGCTTCGAGGCTGTGGGGCCGGGCGAATGGGTCACCGTCGCCGACTTGCCCATTGTACTCAAGACTGAACGATCCGGCATCGGGGCCATGCTCATAGACCTGCTTTGGGACATCGGCCCTGGCGGGCGCCGCCACCGACAGGGTAGCAAACATCGCAACTGCAAAGGCGGCAGCAAAGCGTACCATGATAATTGCTCCTCAGGCCGTGCGGCGGGTGGCCGGGGTGGCGTCCGGCTCGGCTTCCTCGCCCGCGTTGCTGTCCCAATTGGGAGGCCGCGGCAGCGACAGGACGCGCGATATGACTTTCCCGGAAACCGGACGACCGAAGTGAAATCCCTGACCCTGGAAACACCCCAGTTCTTTCAAGACGACAGCGACGGCTTTTGCTGAGAGGACATAATTACCCGCCAGTCAGCTCCCCACCCCTGTGCCGCCGATCACGAGTCACCGACCGGCGGCCATTGCCTCAAAGCCGACGGTCCGCTTGAAAAGGGGAATGCTGCCGATCGCCAAGCCACCCGGTCGCGCACATTCGTACGATAGAAACGCCGTTGACATCAGTCTTGCCGGCGCTCGCGGTATTAGCGGTCAGCCAGGTGGGATTTTTTCAGGCAGGCTCACTGACTGCCGAGTATCCGGCAGTCACTTCGCCCTTATGCGCGGCAAATGCCGCCAGCACCTCGCCCTTCTCGGTCTCGGGCACCTTGAAAACGTCGAGCGTCCGGCCAAGTTCGGCCGCCACCTCGTCGAACTGTGCTGGCGAAATCTTAAGTTTACGATGGGCCTCTTCGAGGCCGAGATTGGTATTGCCGGGGCGGGTAGGGGTGTACTCGAAGGCACCGCCCGAGACGTTGCAGACCCATAGCGTGCGCATGAACTTCAATCCGGGGAGCCTGCCGAGATTGTTGGTATGCCATTCACGGAGTTCGGGGTTTTCGGATTTTTGACCGACGATCGGATTTTGCACGAGTGCGTCGCTGAAGTGATCGACGACTGCCGCGATTGAAAAGGTGCCCCCAAGACGGTCATACAGCGTGACTTCGGCCATTTTAGGTTACTCCAACCGTGGATGGTAGACCTTACAGCTCGGGTTCGGCATGAGTGTTACGCTTCGGCAACACCGAGGCAGAAGAGCAGCCTGGCCTATCGCTCAGCGATAAAACCCTGTCGAGCGCGAGGAGCGCCACGTAGCACGCGCCGCCGAATGCGAGCCCAACACCCAGACGCGCGGCCAGCGAGCTAGGCGCATTGCGAGCAAAAAGCAGCGTCAGGAGTAGAAACAGCGAAATGCTGCCGCCCCGCAGCATTGCGTCGATCACGGTCAGCCCCATGTATGCAGCTTACGGTAAATC
>JAYTDE010000189.1:0-4541 GCA_043736195.1 Burkholderiales bacterium
CCAATGACGCGATCCGACGGCCGGTGGTGCGCGGAGGGTTCCAGGTTACGGAATTTCGCCTGTGCCGCGCCAGTGGTCCGGTTGCACACTGCGCGCTGGTCATTTGCCAATCAGGCATTTGGTAGGTATCATTTGGTAATTACCAAATGGAGCGCGCCGTGAATACCCTGATCGACACCGCCAAGATTTTCACAACCGGACGCAGCCAGGCAGTGCGCCTGCCCAAGGCGTATCGTTTTGCCACTGCAGAGGTATTTATCGAACGCAAGGGCGAAATGGTGATACTTCGCCCCAAGCACGAAAAGGATCAGTGGTGGAGCAGTGTCGAAACAGCCCTGGCCCGCTTTGAGGGCATGCCTGTGAAAATTGAACGCCATCGCGGGCTGCTTCGAGACGATATTGAAAGCCTCGACTGATGGCTGGCCCGCGGTACCTGCTCGATACCAACATCTTCATCCATGCGCAGCGCGGTCACGCCAATGTGCTCAAGCGCATGCGCCGGGCGGGGCAGTCCAATCTGGTTTTGTCGTCGCTGGTGGCAGCCGAGTTGGCTTACGGCGTTGTAAAAAGCACGCACAAAGCCAATAACAAAGCGGCACTGGAGGCTTTGCTTTCCGCTTTTACGGTGGCGCCATGGGAAGAGTCCGCCATGTGGTTCTATGCGGAAAATTTCCACCGGCTCAGATCGGGCGGCACCCCGATCGGCGAAATGGACTTGCTCATCGGTTGCCAGGCGTTGGCGCTTAACGCCACCTGCGTGACCAACAACACCCGTGAATTTGAACGGATTGAAGGTCTGAAGCTGGAGAACTGGGTGATATGAAGAGGCAGGCGGCTGGAGTGATCCTCATGGTTGAATGCTCAGGATTCCATCAGTACGGCGAGTTCGAGCAGCCTGCCAATTGCGCGCAATGCTCCCCGGTCGGCGCCGCCAGTCGCATGGCGCTGCCAGCCTCAAGGCGCTGCCAGCCTCAAGGCGCCGCCAGCCTCAATTCACACCGCGCTCCCGCCCCTGCCAGTAACGCTCGCGCAATACCTTCTTGTCCGGCTTGCCCAGCCCGGTGACCGGCAGGTTGTCGACGAAGTCGATGCTCTTGGGCGCGTACACCGCACCCTTGGCCTCGCGCACCCGCGCGGTCAGCTCTTCGGCAGTCGCATCCATGCCGGCACGCAGCACCACGATCGCCTTGACCGCCTCGCCCCACTTCGCGTCGGGCACGCCGATCACGCCGGCGGCGGCCACCGCCGGGTGCGCGGTCAGCACATCCTCGATCTCGGCCGGGTATACGTTGAAGCCGCCGCTTATGATCATGTCCTTGCTGCGGCCGACGATGTACAGGTAGCCGTCGGCATCGCGACGCGCCAGATCGCCGGTGTAGAGCCAGCCGTGGCGCAGCGCCCGTGCGGTTTCCGCCGGCTTGTTCCAGTAGCCCAGCATCACCAGCGGCCCGCGCACGCAGATCTCGCCTACTTCGCCGCTGGCCACATCAAGTCCGGCTTCGTCCAAAAGGCGCACCTGGCTGTTGTAGATCGGCAGGCCGCAGGAGGCCAGGCGTTGCGGATGGTGCTCGGGATCATGGTCGCGCTTGCGCAGCGCCGTGACCGCGTTGGGTGCTTCGGACTGGCCATAGAGCTGCATGAATACCGGCCCGAACACGCGCATGCCTTCGATCAGGCGCGCCGGCGCCATCGGCGCGGCGCCGTAGATGATCAGTTCCAGCGAAGCGAGCTCTGCTTGCGGCAATCCCGGGTGATCGAGCAGCACATAGATCATGGTCGGCACCAGGAAGGTGGCGCTGATGCGGTGCTGTGCCACCAGGTCGAAAAAGCGCTGTGCCTCGAATCCCTTGGCCATCACGTAGGTGCCGGAGCGCATCAGCACGGCCATGATCATGGCGCCGGCGCCGTGGGTGATCGGCGTCATCGCCAGGAAGCGGATCTCGTGCGGCCAGTCCCAGTCGGACAGTTCGGCCATCACCATGCTCACATGCGTGCGATGGGTGTGCACCACGCCCTTGGGTTTGCCGGTGGTGCCGCCGGTGTAGATCAGCACGCAAATGTCGTCGGCCGTGGTGCTTGAGACCAGCGGCGCGGCGACATGCTGTTGCGCCAGCGCCAGGATATCGTCGGCGATGGCGTTGGGTCCCAGGCCGTAAAGCTTTGTGATGCCGGGCACGCGCCCGGTCAGCGCTTGCGCCCGTCCTTCGAACATGACAGGGTCGAAGAACAGTGTGCCCACCCCCGAATCCTCCAGCAGGTGGGCGTGGTCGTCTTCGGACGCCAGCGGATGCATCCAGGTGTTGCGCAGGCCCATCACGTAGGCGGCGGCGGTGATCAGGAACGCCTCGATCCGGTTGGGTGACAAGGCCGCCACCGCGTCACCATGACGCAGGCCGCGCGCGCTCAGCGTCTGTACCAGGCGCGACAGCAGGGCGCCCAGCTGGCGATAGGTCAGGGTTTGGTCTTCGCAGACGAAAGCAACGCGGTCGCCGCCGCGTTCGATGGCGCGCAGCAGCAGGTCGCCCATGCTGCATTCGGTGTGGAGTTGGCTGTGCAATGCGGGCATGTTCATGATCCGCGACCTGTTTCAAAAGGGGTTGGTGACGATGCCGCCATCCACCCGCAGCGCCGCGCCGTTGGTGGCGCTGGAGGCTGGCGAGCAGACGTAGCAGATCAGGTTGGCCACTTCCTCCGGTCGGGCGTAGCGCTGCAGCAGCGAAGCCGGCCGGCGCTCTGTAAAAGTGCGCCGGGCTACTTCGTCGGCGCTGATGCCCATGGCCTTGGCACGCCCTTCCATGCGCGCCGGCATCGCCTCGACCCAGGTCGGGCCGGGCAGCACCGAATTGACGGTGACATTGGTGCCCTTGGTCATCTCGGCGGCGCCACGCGCGATCACCAGCTGCGCCGCTTTCGAAAAGCCGTAGTGCACCATTTCCTTCGGGATGTAGATACCCGATTCGCTGGAAACAAACACCACGCGGCCCCAGTCTTTCGCCTCCAGCATGGCCTTCAGGTAGTGGCGGGTGAGGCGCACGCCGCTCATCACGTTGACCTCGAACATGCGACCCCAGTCGGCGTCCTCGAGCTCGAAGAACGGCTTGGGCTCGTAAATGCCGAGATTGTTGACCAGGATATCGACCGCGGGAAACTGCGCGACGAGTTGCGCGCAGCCGGCAGCGCTACCCAGGTCGAGTGCGGCGGCATGCAGGCGCGCGACCGGCACCTCGCCACGGACGCGTGCCAGCGCTTCGGTCACCGCGCCGGCCTGCCGGCCATTGACGATCACCTCGGCGCCCATGCGCGCCAGGCCGATGGCGCTGGCTAAGCCGATGCCGCGGGTGGAGCCGGTCACCAGGGCCAGTTTGCCGCTGAGGTCGAGATTCATGGGGGTGAAACCTTTCAAGGTCATGCGCCGCTGCCACCCGCGGGTCGCGGGCGCTTGCGGCGAGTTTGAGCATACACCGCCCTTCTCCTGCTACGCTTCGGCGCATGTTCAAGTATCTGCAATCGCGCGTGCAAGGCACCGCCACCACCGGGCCTTCCGCACCGCCGGAAGGCCTGCTGGCGTTTTACTGGCATTTTGTCCGCCAAACCAGGGGTTGGTACGCGGCGATGTTCGTCACCAGCCTCGCGGTGGCGCTGATCGATACCCTGATTCCGCTGTTCATCGGTGCATTGGTGTCGCTGATGCAGGCGGCCGATCGCCAGGCCGCGCTGTCGGCGCAGGCGCCGCTGCTGGGTGGCATGCTGGTGGCGGTGCTGATCGTGCGGCCGCTGGTGCTGCTGATCGACGTGGCGATCCGCCAGAACGCGCTGATTCCCGGCGTCACTAGCCTGATCCGCTGGCAAAGCCATTGGCACGTGATCCGCCAGGGTCTGCCGTTTTTCCAGAACGATTTCGCCGGGCGCATCGCCAACCGCGTGATGCAGACCGCCATGGCGCTGCGCGAGTCGGTGATGTCTGCGATTCGTGCGGTCTGGTATATCGCGGTGTACGGCATCAGCGCGCTGGTGCTGATGGCCATGGTCGACTGGCGCCTGGCGGTGCCGACGGTGGTGTGGTTCGCCGGCTATGCGGCGTTTCTGCGCTATTTCGTGCCGCGCATGCGCGACTTGTCCAAGGCCAGTTCCGAGGTGCGCTCGCTGGTGATGGCGCGCGTGGTCGACAGCTACACCAACATCCTCACCGTCAAGCTGTTCGCGCGCTTGAGGGACGAAGACAGCTATGTGAGCGAAGTGATCGACCAGCACCAGGCGGCGGTGGGCGCACACATGAAGCTGATCTCGCAGTTCATGTTTTGCCTGTCGGTGATGAACGCAATCCTGCTCACCGGCACGGCGGCGGTCGGCATCTGGCTGTGGTCGCAGGGCGTGGTCGAGGCCGGCATCGTGGCCACCGCCTTGCCGCTGGCCTGGCAGATCGCCAACGCCGCCGGCTGGGTCAGCTGGGAGGTGGCGGGGATTTTCGAGAACATCGGCGTGGTGCAGGAAGGCATGCAGACCATCGCCGTGCCGCAGAGCGGGCTGGATCGGCCCGGGGT
>JAYTDE010000190.1:0-3159 GCA_043736195.1 Burkholderiales bacterium
GGCGGCGGTCCTTGCGTGGCGCGGTCAACTTGCCGGCCCGAATACGCGTTGAAGTAAAGATACGGAGGAGTATTCATGCACAGTCGCCAATTGTTGAAGCTGGTTCTTGCCATCGCCCTGGTGGCGCCCCTGGGTGCCTGCAAGACAGTGCGCACCACTCAGGGCGGCGCGGTCGGCGTGGATCGCGAGCAAACCATGTCGGCCCTGGTTTCCACCCGGCAACTGGAGCAGGGTGCGGTGCAGGCCTATCGCCAGGCGTTGACCCAGGCCGGCCAGAAGGGCCAGCTCAACCGCGACCCGGCGCTGACCTCACGGGTGCGTGCCATCGCCCAACGCCTGATTCCACACACCGGCGTATTCCGCCAGGACGCGCCGGGATGGAACTGGGAGGTCAACGTGATCGCCTCGTCCGAGGTCAACGCCTGGTGCATGCCCGGCGGCAAGATTGCGGTGTATGCCGGCCTGGTGCAGAAACTCGACGCCACCGATGACGAGATCGCCGCGGTCATGGGGCACGAGATCGCCCACGCGCTGCGCGAACACTCGCGTGAACGGGCCTCGCAGCAGATCAACGCCGGAATAGTCGCCACCGGGGTCGGTGTTGCGCTCGGCGGCGGTCAAGGCAGCATGGACATGGCCAGCATGGTGGCCAATCTGACCTACAACCTGCCCAACAGCCGCTTGCACGAAACCGAGGCCGATCGTGTGGGCGTCGAGCTGGCGGCGCGCGCCGGTTTCGACCCGCGTGCGGCGGTCAGCCTGTGGCAGAAAATGGCGCGCGCGTCCGCTGGCGGGCCGCCGCAATGGTTGTCCACCCACCCGTCGAGTGAGACGCGCATCCGCGATCTCCAGGATTACGCCGGGCGCGTCATGCCTCTCTATGAGGCGGTGCGACGCAAGTGATCCTGGCGCGTGAGTAGTGCATGTTTGTGTACAACGGACTGGATTGTTTGTATACAAAGAAATTGAACAAAAACAAGGCGTTAGCCGGTCCAGCCTGTTAAAATTGAAAAGTTTGCCCGCGCGATAGCAAAGCTGCGCGGCGCCGGAAGTCTCATGAGGCCGCTTGGCCTTGCGAATCTGTCCGGGCATGCCGCGTGGTCTTATCCTTCCCCTGGTTCGCGCGGGTCACTTTTCAGGTTGAACCTCATCATGCAAAAGCCGTCCCACGCAATCCTTGCGCTCGCTGACGGCAGTATTTTTCGCGGGCATTCCATCGGCGCCGACGGCCAGACCGCAGGCGAGCTGGTGTTCAATACCGCGATGACCGGGTATCAGGAGATTCTGACCGACCCGTCCTACTGCCGCCAAATCGTCACGCTCACCTACCCGCATATCGGCAATACAGGCACCAACGCCGAAGACATCGAGTCCGGCGACGGGCGCATCCATGCCGCCGGCCTGGTGATCCGTGATCTGCCGCTTGCGGTCTCGAATTTTCGCAGCCGGCAATCCCTCGATGCCTATTTGCGCGATGCCAACGCAATCGGGATCGCCGGCATCGACACCCGGCGCCTGACCCGCATCCTGCGCGAAAACGGCGCTCAGGCAGGTTGCATCATGGCCGGGCAGGTCGATGATGCACAGGCGCTGGCGCTTGCGCGCGGCTTCCCCGGTCTGGGCGGCATGGACCTGGCCCAGGTGGTTAGCACGACCACGCAGTACGCCTGGACCGAGACCGAGTGGCAGCTCGGTGCGGGCTTTGGCGTACAGGCCGCGCCGCGCTTCAACGTAGTTGCCTACGACTTCGGCATCAAGCGCAACATCCTGCGCATGCTGGCCGCACGCGGCTGCGCGCTGACGGTGGTACCGGCGCGCACCCCGGCCGCCACTGTGCTGGCGATGCGGCCCGACGGCGTATTCCTGTCGAACGGGCCGGGAGATCCTGAACCCTGTGACTACGCGATCACGGCGATCCGCGCGATTGTCGAGGCCGGCATTCCGACCTTCGGCATCTGCCTGGGACACCAGTTGCTCGGGCTGGCGTCTGGCGCTGCGACCCACAAGATGAAATTCGGGCACCACGGCGCCAATCATCCGGTCAAGGATCTGGAGTCCGGGCAGGTCGCCATCACCAGCCAGAATCATGGATTCGCGGTCGATCCGGCGACGCTACCGGCGAACCTGACTGTGACTCACGTGTCACTGTTCGACGGCTCGATCCAGGGGCTCAGACGCACCGATCGGCCGGCTTTCTGCTTTCAGGGGCATCCGGAAGCCAGTCCCGGTCCGCACGACATCGGCTACCTGTTCGACCGCTTTACAGCATCAATGCAAACCACCAGCGGGGTGACGCATGCCTAAGCGCACCGACATCCAGAGCATCCTGATCATCGGCGCCGGGCCGATCGTGATCGGCCAGGCCTGTGAATTCGATTATTCCGGTGCGCAGGCCTGCAAGGCCTTGCGTGAGGAAGGCTTCAAGGTCATTCTGGTCAACAGCAATCCGGCCACCATCATGACCGACCCCAACACCGCCGACGTGGTGTACATCGAGCCGATCACCTGGCAAATGGTCGCACGCATCATCGAAAAGGAAAGGCCGGATGCCCTGTTGCCGACCATGGGTGGGCAGACCGCGCTCAATTGCGCGCTCGATCTTGCACACAACGGTGTGCTGGCGCGTTTCGGGGTCGAATTGATCGGCGCCAGGGAAGTGGCGATCGACATGGCGGAAGACCGCCAGAAGTTCAAGCAGGCGATGACCCGCATCGGGCTTGAATCGGCGCGTTCCGGCGTGGCGCATACGCTTGACGAAGCGTGGCGCGTGCAAAAGGACATCGCAGCCGCTGTTGGCGGCATCGGTTTTCCAGTGGTGATCCGACCATCCTTCACCCTGGGTGGTACCGGTGGCGGCATCGCCTACAACCCGGAAGAGTTCGAGACGATCTGCCGGCGCGGCCTTGAAGCCAGTCCGACACGTGAACTCCTGATCGAGGAGTCCCTGCTGGGCTGGAAGGAATTCGAGATGGAGGTGGTGCGCGACAGTGCCGACAACTGCATCATCGTCTGCTCGATCGAAAACCTCGACCCGATGGGCGTGCATACCGGTGACTCGATCACCGTCGCGCCGGCGCAGACCCTGACCGATCGTGAGTACCAGGTCATGCGCAACGCCTCGTTCGCGGTGCTGCGCGAAATCGGCGTCGATACCGGCGG
>JAYTDE010000191.1:0-1604 GCA_043736195.1 Burkholderiales bacterium
TCCTGGGCCATTCTGAGAGGTCGAAAATTCGAGTTCGTCTGCGATCACGGCCTGTTTGGTGAAAAAGCCGAATTTCTGATTTTTTCACAAACTCTCAGTGGGTGCGATTCGCTTTTGGGCCTGCCGTAAAAATGGACTCGGCGCAGGTCCAACCTGCAGGGATCGAAAAAAGAAAAAGCCGGCCGCAAGGCCGGCTTTTTCTTTTTCAGAGGCAATCAGCGCATCACGCCTGCACGCGGCGCCAGGCGATCGGCCAGCACGCCGGCCATGGTCGCCCCGAAACGCTTGGCCAGGCGCTCGGCGACGTTTTCCTTCTCGGTGTAGTCGATGATCTTCTCGGCCTTGATCACGTCGCGCGCCACCGAATCAACCGTGCCATAGCCATCGGTCAGGCCCATTTCGATGCTCTTGGCGCCGGTCCACATGAGACCGGTGAAGGTGTCCGGGTTGTCCTTGAGCCGCTTGCCGCGCCCCTTCTTGACCACCTCGATGAACTGCCTGTGGATTTCGCCCAGCATGGCCTGGGTGAATTCGCGCTGCCTCTCGTTGGCCGGGGAAAACGGGTCCATGAAGGCCTTGTTCTCGCCCGCTGTATAGACGCGCCGCTCGACACCCAACTTTTCCATCGTGCCGGTGAAGCCGAACCCGTCCATCAACACGCCGATCGAGCCCACCAGCGAGGCCTTGTCGACGAATATCTTGTCGGCCGATGCCGCGATGTAATAGCCGCCCGAAGCGCACAAGTCCTCGACCACCACATGCAGGGGCTTGTCGGGATACTTGGCGCGCAGGCGCTTGATCTCGTCATACACGATGCCCGACTGCACCGGGCTGCCACCGGGGCTGTTGATGCGCAGGATCACGCCGGCCGAATGCTCGTCCTTGAAGGCGCTGGTCAAAGCCGAGGTGATGTGGTCGGCGCTGTTGCTGCCGCTGGCCTCGATGACGCCTTGCAATTCGACTAAGGCGGTGTGCTTTTCCATGGTCGAGGACTTCTTGCCGAAAATCGGCAAGTCCAACAGCATGACGATCGCGAAGGTGATGTAGCTGAAGGTCAGCAGCTTGAAAAATATACCCCAGCGACGCGACGATTTCTGTTCCTTGAGCGCGGCGAAAGCCAGCTTTTCTATCGTCTGGCGCTCCCAACTGGGGTCGGCTGTCGGAGATATCTTGGCGTTGGTCGTGCTGGCCACGCCTGGCCCCGCGGCAGTGGCCACTGGTGCGGCAGCGGCCGCCGCCGCCACACCAGCCTCGGCCAGTGGAATAGTGTTTTCGCCCAAGGGTCGCGACCCCGCGTTGGGTTCGCCAGGCGCCTGCGGCGGCCGGCCTTGTTCATCGTTTTGCATCATCAGTCTTCCAGGAAAATATTGCCGTCGACTTCGCGCACGGCAATCTGCGTGAGCCCCTGGCCACGGCACGGGCCGCCGACGCAGGCGCCGGTCGCGGGGTCGTACAGCGCGCCATGGGTGGCGCACATCAAGTATAAACCGTCGGCATCGAAAAACACCCCGGGCTGCCAGTCGAGTTCCAGCGGAACATGCGCACAGCGGTTGATGAAGGCGCGCGCCTGGCCGTCATGACGGATCAGGAACGCCGGCTCGCTC
>JAYTDE010000192.1:0-8060 GCA_043736195.1 Burkholderiales bacterium
CTTGCGTGGCCGTCCGGTTTGTACATCGCGATGCCGCGGGCATCTTCACCCAGCGGGTACTCCGTGGTTCGCCCGACTGCATGGCCGCGTGACCAGATCTCCGACTTTCCTGTGCGAATTCGCCGATTGTCTGCGCCGGCCAAGATAAAGATACTCAAGCATCTCGCGTTGAATTTCACATGCTTGGCGATTGACATCACTTGCAAAGACCAGTTAAATGGAGTCTGCAGGTTATCGCTAGATAAACAACGACCCTCGACGCTGTGCAGCAAAAAGTCGCGGAAACAACAACGGGCCGGTGCCGCCGGTGCCGCCGGTGCCTTGACCATGCGGCATGCGGCATGCGGCATGCCGCCTGCGGACAAAGCGGATTTCCCGCATCAAGTGCATCCCTGCATCCCTGCATCCCTGTTGCCGCGATGCAACCTCCACGTGATTGCGAAGTGACCACATGATCAAGCTCCACGGCTTCTGGCGTTCGCTCGCTTCTTACCGGGTTCGTGCCGCCTTGCGCCTAAAGGGCCTCGAATTCGAGGAGGTCGAGGTCGACCTGCTCAAGGGTGCGCAGTTCACGCCCGAGTTCGACGCCGTCAACCCTCAACATGCGGTTCCGGTGCTGGAAATCGCCGGCCTGCATCTGGTCCAGTCGCTGCCCATCATCGAGTACCTCGAGGAGCGTTTTCCGTCGCCGGCGCTGCTGCCGGCCGACGCTCCCGGCCGTGCGCGCGTGCGCGCCTTGGCCCAGGTTGCTGCATCCGACGTCCATCCGCTGATCGTGCCGCGGGTGCGCAACTACCTTGGCAATCCACTCGGCCTGTCCGAGGAGAGCAGGCTCGCGTTCATCCAGCACTGGTTTTCGCTCGGTTCAGCGGCTCTCGAAGCCAGGCTTGCGCGCGATCCGGAAACCGGCATCTTCGCCCACCGCGACGTACCCGGGCTGGCCGATGTGGTACTGACTTCCCACGTACTTGGTGCGCGCATGTTCAAGACCGATCTCAGGGCGGTGCCGAAGCTTGACGCGCTGGCAGACCGCTGTCTGGCACTGCCCGCCTTCGACGGCGGCAGGATGACAGAAGCCCATTGAAACGAAACGGTGCAGAATGCACCCGCCGAAATACCAACGATCGCACACACAACCGGAGACAAAGGCCATGCAAGACAATCGCAGAAAACTCATTCAGGGAGCGGCCGCCGGTGCGGGGTTGTTGGGCGCAGGCGCCTCCTTCGCGCAGGCGGGCGGCGAGATCCGCGTCGGTCTTCTGACCGTCAAGACCGGCCCGCTGGCCTCCGGCGGCATCGACATGGAGCGCGGCCTGGCCATGTATCTGGCTGAGCGCAACAATACGCTCGCCGGCCGCAAGATCACTGTCATCGTGGCCGACACCGGCGGCGTGCCGGCCACCTCGCGCACCAAGACCCAGGAACTGGTCGAGCGCAACAAGGTGCACCTTCTGATCGGGCCGCTGGCGGCATTCGAGGCGCTGGCCATCGACGACTACATCAAGGCGCAGGGCATCCCCACTCTGGCGGTCGCCGCGGCGGAAGACATGACGCAGCGCAAGGCCAACCCCTGGTTCGTGCGCGCCACCTCCACTTCGTCGCAGAATGCCTACCCGATGGCGGACTACTGCGCCAAGACCCTCAAGTGGAAGCGCATGGCGCTCATCGCCGATGACATCGCTTACGGCCACGAAATGCTGGCCGGCTTCCAGCGCGTATTCGAGGAGGCCGGCGGCAAAATTGTGCAGAAGATGTTCCCGCCCCTGACCGTGCCGGACTACGGCACCTTCCTGGCGCAACTGAAGACCAACGTCGACGGCCTGTTCCTGGGTTTCGCCGGCTCCAACGGCTTCCGCTACCTGCGCCAGTTCAACGAGTACGGCCTGCGCGGCAAGCTTCAGGTGGTCGGCGGCATGACCGCGCTCGACGAGTCCGTGTTGCGCAACATGGGCGACGAAGCGCTCGGCATCCTCACCTCGTGCTGGTATTCGGCGGAACTCAACAACCCCATCAACAAACGCTTTGCCGAGGCCTTCCGCAAGGAGCACAAGTACGACCCCGGCTTTTATGCGGCTTCGACCTACGTCAATGGCGCGGTGCTGGAAGCGGCGCTTGATGCCGTCAAGGGCAAGATCGAAGACAAGCAGGGCTTCATGAAGGCGCTGCGCGGCGTCAAGGCGTTCACCGCGCGCGGGCCGGTGTCCTTCGATGCGCTCGGCAACGTGGTGGGCGACGTCTTCATCCGGCGCGTCGAGCGCAAGGATGGCCGCCTGGTCAACACGGTCCAGCTGACCTATCCAAACGTGAGCCAGTTCTGGACCTACAACCAGGCCGAGTTCCTCAAGAACCCGGTGTATTCGCGCGACTTCCCGCCCGCCCGCAACCTCGAGCCCTGAACCTGATGCCGGGCTGCGCAGGCGCGTCTTGCGCAACCCGGCGGCGCAATGCCCGCTGGCGCCGGCTGGCCGGCGCCACCATCACCAAACGAACGAAAGCAGGCTAGCGTGCAGTTCTGGGTCATACAAACGCTCAACAGCCTGGCGCTGGGAGGATTGCTGTTCCTCCTGTCTTCGGGGTTTTCGCTGATCTTCGGCATGATGCGCATCGCCAACCTGACGCATGGCGCGCTCTTCATGCTGGGCGCCTACATCGGCGTCACGGTGATGCGGATCATCCCCAGCCTGGCGCTCGCCGTGGTGGTGGCGGGTTTGAGCGTTGGCATCATCGGCGGCCTCATCGAACGCCTCATTCTGCGCCGGCTTTCGGGCAATTCGCAGGGACAGGTGCTGGCCACGCTGGGGCTTTCCTTCATCACCGCCGACCTGTGCCTGGTGGCATGGGGCGGCGACCCGATTCCCGTGCCCACGCCGGAGGCCTTGCGTGATCCGGTGCGCCTGGCCGGCATGGCCTTCCCGACCTACCGTCTGGTGGTGGTGGGCGTTGCCATCGTCGTGGGCATCGCCCTCTACTGGATGATGGAGCGCACCCGGCTTGGCGCGATGATCCGCGCCGGCGTCGATGACATGAACATGGCGCGCGCGGTCGGCATCCCGGTCTCGAAACTCTTCACCAGCGTGTTCTGCCTCGGGGCCATGCTGGCCGGTGCAGGCGGCATCATCGGCGGCCCGATACTTTCCGCCTATCCCGGCCTGGATGCCGAAATGCTGCCACTGGCCCTGATCGTCGTGATCCTGGGCGGCGTGGGCAGCCTGATCGGCGCCTTTGTCGGCAGCTTCGTGGTCGGCTTTGTGTACACCTTCGGTATCGCCCTGGCACCGGATTTTGCCTACGTGATCCTGTTCCTGCCCATGGTGTTCGTGATCGCCTTTCGTCCGCGCGGCCTGTTCGGCAGGCTGACCGTATGATCCGCATCGCGGTCCCGCTGATCGCGCTGGCGCTGCTTCCGTGGACTGCAGGCGAGTACTACATCAACCTCGCCAGCCAGATCATGATCGCGGCGCTGTTTGCGGCCAGCCTGAACCTGCTGGTGGGTTATGGCGGCATGACCTCGCTGGGGCATGCCGCCTACCTGGGTCTTGCGGCCTACGTGTCGGCGTGGACCTTTCTGAAGCTCGGCGTCAACCATGCCGGCGCGGCCGCCATCGCGCTGGTATCGACCACGCTGATCGCCTGCGTGTTCGGCTGGCTGGCGTTGCGCGCCTCGGGCCTGTCCTTCCTGATGATCACCCTGGCACTCTCGCAGGTGCTGTGGGGCCTGGGCTACCGCTGGGTCAACGTCACCAATGGCGACAACGGGCTGTCGGGCCTGACGCGCCCCGAGCCATTCGGGATCAACCTCGACGGCTCGGTCGCCTACTACAACTTCACCCTGATCGTGGTGGCCGTCGCGCTGTATGTGATCGCGCGCTTCGTCAATTCGCCGTTCGGCGCATCCTTGGCCGGCACGCGCGACCAGGCGCGCCGCATGAGCGCGCTGGGCTTCGACGTCTGGCGCATCCGCTGGATCACGTTCGTGTTCTCGAGCTTTCTCGCCGCCGTGGCCGGCCTGCTCTACATCTATTATCACAAGTACATCCACCCCAGCGCGCTGGCGGTGTCGAGTTCGGCCGAGGTGCTGCTGGGCGTGATCGCCGGCGGTTCCGGTACCCTGGTCGGCCCGGTGATCGGCGCCGCGCTGGTGCTGCTGCTCAAGAACTACGCATCGGCCTACATCGAGCGCTGGAACACCCTCATGGGCGTGGTGTTCGTGCTGATCGTGATGTTCATGCCGGACGGCCTGGTGCCTGGCGGCAAGCGGCTGTGGGCGCGGATCCGCGGAGGCCGGAAATGAACATCGCGCTGAAAATCGACGACCTCTGCAAGTCGTTCGGCGGCCTGCCCGCGACCCGGCATGTGAGCATGGAAATCGCCTCCGGCGAGCGGCGCCTGATCATCGGCCCGAACGGCGCCGGCAAGACCACCCTGTTCAACCTGATCACCGGCGACCTGCCGTCGGATTCGGGGCGCATTGAACTGTTCGGCACCGACATCACCGCCCGGCCGACCCACAAGCGCGCCCATCTCGGTATGGCGCGCACCTACCAGATCATCACCCTGTTCAACCGCGACACCATCGCGCACAACCTCGCGCTCGGCCTGCTCGGCCTGTCGCCGCGGCGCCACCAGATGTTCAGCGCCCTTGCCAGCCATACCGACATGCGCGAGACCGTGATCGCCACGCTTGAGCGGGTCGGCCTGGCGCATCTCGCGGATCGGCCGGTCAGCTCGATTTCCTACGGCGAGAAGCGCCGCGTGGAAATCGCGCTGGCGCTGGCGCAACGGCCGAAGCTGCTGCTGCTCGACGAACCCCTGGCCGGCCTGTCGCTGGAGGAACGCGGCGCGGTGCAAAACCTGATCGCGGCGATTCCGCGCGAGACCACCATCATCATGATCGAGCACGACATGGACGTCGCCCTCGAGTACGCCGAGCGCATCACGCTGCTGCACTATGGCGAGGTGCTGGCGGACGGCACCCGCGCCGACGTGGTCAACAATCCGCGCACCCGCGAGGTCTACCTTGGCCACTGAACGCGCGACCGCCTTGCGCCTCGAAGGCGTGCATGCCTTCTACGGCGACAGCCATGTGCTGCACGACGTCTCGTTCGCGCTCGAGGAAGGCCGTGTGCTGGCCCTCCTGGGCCGCAACGGCGCGGGCAAAACCACCTCCATTTCGACCATCATAGGTTTCGTCAAGGCGGCGCAGGGCGCGATTTCGCTGTTCGGCGAGCGCATTGAAGGCGTAGTCACCGAACGCATTTCGCAGATGGGCATCGGCCTGGTGCCGCAAGGCCGGCGCGTGTTCCCCAACCTGTCAGTGGGCGAAAATCTCGCGGTTGCCGCGCGCGTGCGCGGCGAGCGCCCCAATCCATGGACGTCGAAGCGGGTGTTCGACCTGTTTCCGCGCCTGCAGGAACGCCAGAAGCAGGCGGCCGGTTCGCTCTCCGGCGGCGAGCAGCAGATGCTGGCCATCGCCCGCGCCCTGATGGGCAATCCGCGCGTATTGCTGATGGACGAGCCCTCCGAGGGCCTGGCGCCGCTGATCGTCGCCGAGGTCGGCAGCACCATCGCCCGGCTCAAGGCCGACGGCCAGTCGATCGTGCTGGTGGAGCAGAACTTCAACCTCGCGCTGGGCCTGGCGGACCACATCACCGTGCTCAACACCGGCCGCGTGGTATTCGACGGCCCCGCCGATGGCGTGCGCGCCGCACCTGAACAAGTGACGCAGCATCTCGGGATATTCTGACCCGCAGCTTTTCCAGCCACACCATCCCCAGGAAATTTCCGTGTTCTATACCTGCACCCCGCTTGTACCGACCCCGCGCACAAGCACGGCCCGGCGCGGGCGGCAACATCGCGGCGCAGCCCGTAGCCGCCGCAGCGCCGGACGGCTACACGCTGCTGTCAATTTCCTCGGCGCATACCAGCGCGCCGGCGATCCACCCCAAGCCGCAGTTCGACGTGGGGAAGGACTTCGCCGACATCACCACGACGGCCAGCGGGCCCCGCCTCCTGATCGTCACACGCGGATGCTCCTGGATCAGCGGCGTCGGGGCCTGGCCGGAATGATGGGCAGCAACACGTAGGGCGCACGCTTGGGGTTGACATGCAGTGTGTTGACGCCATCAAACAACTTTGCAGGCCGATCGCTAGGGTCAGTGTGGGTAAAGGGCCCGCAGCCGGTCATCGGGTACTTCATGTTCGAGAGCACACCCGCCGGGCCGGGATACACATAGTCCTTGCCACGGACGGTGAGGGCGACGCGGTGGCCGGCCGGCACCACGATGGAGGTGGGCAGGATCTCAATGTCGAGTTCCACCACCGTGCCGGGCGTCAGCGGCTCCCTGACTTCATGCGGGTGATACGGACGCCAGGGTTTGGAGAGTTCCGGGTCGAGCTTGCGGTGCGAGGCACGCAGCCAGCCCTGTCCCACCGGCGTGTGCGGATCGAGCGCGCCCTGGAACACCACCTCCTTCAGGTCCGGCGAGAAGATGCGCAACACCACGAAGAAGTCCGCGTCCTTGGTCGAGGATGAAGCGAAGAGCTTCAACGCCGAGGGCCCGGTGATCTCGATGTCCTCGTCGCGAGGCGGCAGCATGAAGGTGACGCCGTCCGAGAAGCCCTTGTAGGACACTTTGCCCGCCTTGCCCGGTGGTGTCGGCGAAAGCGTCATGTGCGCGGGATCAAGGTAGAACTTGGTCCACTTGGTGCGCTTTAACGGCCACTCGCTCTCGTGGCGCATGACAAATTTGTCCACATGGCGCACCTGCAGTTGCACCTTGGGTTGCTTGTCCCAGCCATTTTTCCTGTCCTTGAGAAAGTAGTCGAAGAAGCGCTTCTGCAGCGCGCGCCCGTAGTCGGTGTAGAAATGCGTCCAGTGCTCGATACCGTGCGCTTCCAGCCACTTGTTGTTCGAGGCGGCGCGGGTATGGCCTTCGAAATTGCCGCGCGGGTGCAGACCCTGCCCGCCCCAGTTGGCCGCCGAGAGGATCGGCACGTCGACACGGTTCCAGTCCGGCATGCGCGCCTTCCAGTAGGCGTCATCCATCGCATGCCTGAGCGCGGCGGCGGCATAGTCCTCGCGATTGGCGATCAACTGCTTGTCGGTCAGGTCCACATCGCCGCACACCGGCCGGCCGGTGACATCGCTCTTCGGCCCGCGCTTGCCCAGGCCGTACTGCACGGTTCGCACCTGCATGTCGTACCAATTCTTGATGAAGTCGCACAGGATGCCGCCGTGGTGGGAGAGGTCGCGGTACATGTCGGCCGCGCCTTCCCAGGTGCAAATCGCCGCCAGGTGCGGCGGCTTCAGCGACGCGACCTGCCACTGGTTCATGGCGTAGTAGGAAATGCCGTTCAAGCCGACCTTGCCGTTGCACCAGGGCTGCACGCCGGCCCACTCGATGCAGTCGTAGAAGTCGATGGCTTCCTGCGGGCTCCACAACTGCATGTAACCGGGCGACATGCCGGCACCACGTGAGTCGACGCGAATGCAGATGTAGCCATGCCTGACCCACTTCTCGGGGTCGACCACTTCCCAGTTCTGGTACTTGTTGGTCGAACCGGCGGTCACGTCGGGGTGTTTCGTTGCCATGATGTCCCACGCAGTCTTGTACCCGCGCTGGAACGACAGGCCCTTGCCGTAGGGACCGTAGGTCATGATCACCGGGTACTTGCCGCGGGTGGGCGGGCGGAAAACGTCGGCCTTCAGCACCAGACCGTCCCGCGCGGGAATCGATACATCCCAATCGACCTGCATGCCGTCGCGCAGTTCGCTTTTGCGCGGATTGCCCGGCAACTTCACCGTCTGCTTTGTTGCTTTCGACGTCGCGCTTTGTGCCACTGAAGTCCCCTCGTTATCGTATTGCGCGGCCAACAGCGGCCCGCGTTTGGGTCGGAGTCTACAGGCATCAGCGCCGCACCGCCGTGGCAGGCGGCAGCGGCGGAACAGTTGGAGAACGATCCTCGGTGGGGTTCGTCAGCCCAGAGCGCACCGGCGAGCGAGTTCGATCAGCGCATCGCCTGGTAGGTGGGGGAAGTCTCGTGCCTGATGCCTGGAGAGT
>JAYTDE010000193.1:0-2460 GCA_043736195.1 Burkholderiales bacterium
CCAAGGTAGCCGCACGGGCAGGGATTCATGGCGGCGACCAACTGAAACTGCGCCGGGAAGTCGGCCTGGCGCGCAGCCCGCGAAATCGTGATGCGCCCGGATTCGAGCGGCTCGCGCAGCACTTCCAGCACCTTGCGCTCGAATTCCGGCAACTCGTCTAAGAACAGCACGCCGTGATGCGCGAGTGAAATTTCGCCCGGACGCGGGTGGCCGCCGCCGCCCACCAGCGCCACGGCGGAGGCGGTGTGGTGCGGGCTTCTGACCGGGCGCAGGCCGAAGTTCTCGATGCGGAAGTTGCCGTTTAAGCTCTGCACCGCGGCCGCCTCCACCGCTTCGGTGCTGCTCATTGCCGGCAGCAGGCCGGCTAGCCGCGCGGCCAGCATCGACTTGCCGGTACCGGGCGGACCGGACATCAGTATCGAGTGGCTGCCCGCGGCGGCAATTTCCAGCGCACGTTTGGCATGCGCCTGCCCCTTGACGTCGGCCAGTTCGGCATAGCGGGTGGCAAAGCTCGTGGTCGGCGCGGCTTGCTCGGTCAATGCCGACTGGCCGGTCAGATGGGCGCATACCTGCAGCAAGGAATCCGCCGGCAGAATGCGCGCCGTGCCTGCCAGCGCCGCCTCGGCCGCGCTGCTGCGCGGCAGGATGAAGGCCCGGCCGGCGCGGCCGGCGTTGAGGGTCATCGCCAGCGCGCCGCGAATCGGCCGCAAGTCGCCAGTCAGCGAAAGTTCGCCGGCGAATTCGTACTGGGCGAGTGTGTCGGAGGGGATCTGGCCGGACGCCGCCAGAATGCCCAGCGCAATCGGCAGGTCGAAGCGGCCTGATTCCTTGGGCAGGTCCGCCGGCGCCAGGTTGACCGTGATGCGCCGCGATGGAAACTCGAAGCGCGAGGTTTGCAGGGCGGCGCGCACCCGGTCCTTGGATTCCTTCACCTCGGTATCGGGCAGGCCGACGATGGTGAACATCGGCAGGCCGCCGGCCAGATGCACCTCGACCGTGACTTCAGGCGCCAGCATGCCGTCGAGCGCACGCGATTTGAGGACCGCGAGGCTCACGTGCTTGTCACCAGGTGAACTGCGGCAGTGGCGAAGATTACTGCGCGCACGACAACGCTAATCGCAACGGACCGGACGTTCAAGTTCAGCCACGCGTGCTTCGAGGCTGGCGAGCTTCTCGCGGGTGCGCGCCAGCACCTGGGTCTGCACGTCGAACTCTTCGCGCGTCACCAGGTCGAGCCGCGACAAGGATGAACTCACCAGAGTCTTGATCCCCGCCTGCAACTCGACTGCCGGTGTCTGATGTAGAAACGACACGATGCGCGCATTCAGTTCTTCGATAAATTTGGCGTTCATTTGATACCCATGTACGATGCGACTTCCGCTTTAGTCTAGATGAAAATGAGAGTCTCTCCGACACTGCCGTGGAGACGGGAAAAGTTTGACAGTTACCGAAGTAGTCGATCGGCGAAATTTCGAGACGTGAGCCGCCAAGCACACGAAAAAGAGAATCACGATGAACGAGTATGTGAGCTTAAGCTACTCGAAATGGGAGTGCAAACACCATGTGGTATTTATTCAGAGGCGCTGACGAAAGACGTTGTGAATGGAATTGAGGAACCATCTTGGCTAGGTTTTTTGCAGGCTGGCCGAGCAAAAGGAAAGTCGAATCGAGGAAGGCCACTTGACAAAGCATCTATCATCCATGAGGTTGTAGTCACTTTTTCCATTTTGCAAGGAATTATGATGCGCAGGCTTCTACTCACCGCGGCTGTGTCCGCCGCGTTCGTTTTCCCGTTGGTCACAACGACCGTGCACGCGCAAGGCGCCGCAGCGCCAGGGTCACCGCATACATTGACCGGCAACATGTCGTTCACCAGCGACTATCGTTTCCGTTCGATTTCGCAGACGTACAAAGCGCCGGCCCTGCAAGGCGGCTTCGACTACTCCCATTCCAGCGGGCTGTACGCAGGCACCTGGGCTTCGAACGTCAGCGGCAACCAGTTCACCAATGGCGCGGGTCTGGAATGGGACTTCTACGGTGGCTGGAAGAAGGAGTTGCTCACCGATTTCACGCTTGACGTGGGCCTGGTGTCCTACTGGTACCCCGGAGCGCGCTACAACAGTGCGGGCGCGGGCGGCAACGCTCCTTCCGGCAAATTTAGTTACACCGAAATCTACATTGGCGCCACTTGGACGTGGTTCACGGTCAAGTACAACTATGCGACCAGCGACTACTTCGGCCTGAACGCCGGGACCTTGTTCCGCGCTAACTTCGGCTCCTCGTTCGCCGGGAACGCCACTTTCTGCGGCACCAATTCCGCAGGCCAAGCCACCGACAACACCAGCGGGCTCGCAGGTCTGACCGGCAGTTGCATCGACACCAATCGCGGCGGCTCACGCGGAACGGGCTATCTCGACGTGTCCGCAGCCTATGATATGGGCGGCGGCTGGGGTATCAACG
>JAYTDE010000194.1:0-4106 GCA_043736195.1 Burkholderiales bacterium
CTGGTGATCGGCCTCCTGGATAGCCCGATCTTCGCCCGCGTGGTGCGCGCCGAAGTGCTGGCCTTGCGCGAATCGACCTTCGTCAAGGCGGCGCTGGCGATCGGCAATCCGCCCTGGCGCATCATGCTGGTTCATGTGTTTCCCAACGCCATCCTGGGCGCCACCGCGCAGTTGCCGATGCGCATGGCCTGGGCGGTGCGCATCAGCGCGACGCTCGCCTTCATCGGCGTCGGCATCCAGGCGCCGACCCCGGAATGGGGCGCGATGATCCGCCAGGGCGCGGAATTCGTCATGACCGGCGAGTGGTGGGTGGCGGTGTTTCCCGGCCTGGCCTTGATGACCCTGGTGCTGGGGCTCAACTTTCTGGGTGACGGCCTGTCCGATATTCTCGATCCGCGGCGGCGCGCGGCCGGCAAATGAGCGCGCCCGCCCGGCCGTCCGAAGGGGGCGCCGAATTGAGCAATACGCCTCCCCCGGAGAGGATGTCACTTGAGTGACAGGAGGGCGGACCCGTGAGCTTGCTGTCGGTCGCAAACCTGCATGTGCATTTCGTCGCGCGCGGCTTCGACAACCAGGTGCGCACCGCGCGCGCCCTCAATGGCGTTTCGTTCGAGTTGGCCGAAGGCGAGATTCTTGGACTGGTCGGCGAAACCGGTGCCGGCAAGTCGCTCACCGCGCTGGCCCTCATGGGCCTGTTGCGACCACCGGCGCAGGTGGTCGAGGGCAGCATCCTGTTCGAGGGGAAGCCCCTGGCCGCGCTCGATCGCGGTGCCGGCGACGGCGTGCGCGGCAGGCGCCTGACCCTGATTCCGCAATCGCCGAAAACCTCGCTCGACCCCTTGTGCCGCATCGGCGATCAACTGGTGCGCATGCAGCGCGAGCACGGCGAGACCTCGAAAGCGCGGGCGCTGGCGCGCGCGCACGACATGCTGAGTCAAGTGCGGATCGCCGACCCAGAGCGCTGCCTGGCGGCCTGGCCGCACGAGCTCTCAGGCGGCATGGCGCAGCGCATGCTGATCGCCACTGCCTTGATCAACCAGCCGCGCCTGGTGATCGCCGACGAACCGACCACCGGGCTGGATCTCACGGTCCAGGCCGAAGTGCTCGATACCCTCCAGCGCCTGGTGCGCGCCAAGGGCATGAGTGCGCTCATCATCACCCACGACCTGGGCATCGTCGCCCACTACTGCGACCGCGTCGCGGTGATGTTCGCCGGTGCGATTGTCGAAACCGGCCCGGTGCGCGCGGTGTATCAAAAGCAGGCGCATCCGTATACCGCCGCCCTGATCGCATCGACCCCGAAACAGATCGCGCGCGTCGGCTACGGCCAGATTGGCGGCGCGCCGCCCGATCTCTACGCCTTGCCGCGGGGCTGCGCCTATCGCGATCGCTGCCCGCGGGCACAAGCGCAGTGCGCCACGCCGCCGCCGACGGCCGAGGTGGCGGCAGGTCATCATGCACGCTGTCATTTTCCGATGTGAACGCATGAATACCGCCCTGCTCACAGTCAGCGGTCTGACGAAGACCTTCGCGCTTGGTCGTGGCCGCCAGCTCACCGCGGTCAACAAAGTGAGCTTCGACATCGCGCCCGGCGAGGCCGTCGGCCTGGTCGGCGAAAGCGGCTCGGGAAAATCGACCATCGGCCTCCTGGTCACGCGCTTGTTGCAGGCGAGCGCAGGCCACATCATGTTCGCCGGGGAAGACATCACCGACTTACCCGAGAAGCAGATGCGTCGCCTGCGCCCGGCGATCCAGCTGGTGTTTCAGGACCCCTGGGGCGCGTTGAACCCGCGCATGACGGTCGGGCGCGCGATGGCCGAACCGCTGCTGCTGCACACCACACTCGATGGCGGTGCACGCGCGGCGCGGGTGCGTGAACTGGCCGGGCGCGTGCACCTGCCGGAGGCCGCGCTGGCCCGCTATCCGCACGAGCTCTCGGGCGGTCAACTGCAACGGGTGGCGATCGCGCGCGCCATCGCCACCAAGCCCAGCCTGCTGGTGCTCGACGAGCCGACCAGCTCGCTCGACCTCTCGGTGCGTGCCGGGATCCTGCAGCTACTTGGCGAAATCCGCCGCGAGACCGGCGTGGCGATGCTGTTCATCAGCCATGACCTCGACACCATCGAACTGATGACCGGGCGCCTGCTGGTGATGTATCTGGGACGCATCGTCGAACAGGGCGCGACCGCCGCGGTGTTCGCGCGGCCGGCGCACCCGTATACGCAAACCCTGCTGTCGGCGGCGTTGCCGGCCGACCCAGACGCGCCGCTCGAACGCCTCGTCGGGCGCGGCGAACGCCCGGGCTCGGCTGACATGTCGCCCGGCTGCCCGTTCGCGACGCGCTGCCAACTCGCGATCGCCGCCTGCGATCGCGAGTTTCCCGCGATGTCCGCCTGCGGGCCCGAACACGGCGCGGCCTGCATCCGTGTCGGCGACGGCAGCAACCGCCTGGCGCACGCGACCGACGCCGCCTGATACACCACTTTCCCGCCGGAGGCCCGCATGATCACAGAAACCCTCAAGTCCGCCCTCGTGGCCGTAGTCGGCGGCGAACATGTCCTGGTTGACGATGCCGCGCGCAGCCTTGCCTCCTCCGACCTGTTCCTCTGGCCCGATGCGGTCGTTGCCGACCTGGTGGTACGCCCCGGCTCGACCGCGGAAGCGGCGACGGTGGTGGCCCTGCTGGGCCAGGCCGGCGACGCGATCGTGCCGCGCGGCGCCGGTCTGTCGTACACCGCCGGCGTGGTGCCGCACGGGCCGGCGGTGGTGATCGACAGTTCGCGCATGAACCGCATCACCATCCATGCCGAGGAACTGCATGCGGTGGTGGGCGCCGGTGTCACCTGGCAGGCGCTGGCGGAAGCGCTCAAGCCACGCTCACTGCGCGCGGCGCAGATCAACCCGATCTCGGGCAGCCACTCGACGGTGGGCGGCACCGCCTCGCAAAGCATTCCCGGCGGCATGGATCACATTCTTGGCCTCACGGTCGTGCTGGCCGACGGCACCGTGGTGCGCACCGGCTCGGCGGCGCGCGCCGGCGCCAGCGCCTTCCAGCGTTACATCGGCCCCGACTTGAGCGGCATCTTTCTCGGCGACTGCGGCGCCTTTGGCTTCAAGACCGAAGTGGTGATCCGCCTGGCCCTCGAAGGCGAATGCGCCTTCGCGTCCTTCGCCTTCAAGCAAGTTGGCGACATGCTGGACGCGCTTACGACCTTGCGCCGCCGCAATCTGGTGGCGCGCGCCTTTTCGATGGACCAGTTGAAGGGCAAGTCGGCCACCCGGGTCGACGCCGCCGAGGCCGCCAGCGTGGTCGGCGCGGTGGTGCGCGAAGCCGGCTCGGTCGGCCGCGCGGTCAAGGACCTGGCGCAACTCGCCATGGGACGCAGCGTGCTCGATGATGCCGGCTGGTCGCTGCACATGACGGTCGAGGCCGCAAGCAGCGCGATCGCCGAGGCCCAGCTCGATCTGGCGCGCGCGGTGTGCCGGCAGGCAGGGCGCGAAATCGACAACGTGATTCCGAAAACCATGCGCGCCAAGCCCTATTCCGTGCGCGGCTTGGTCGGCCCCGACGGCGAGCGCTGGGTGCCGATCCACGGCATCCTGCCGCTGACGCGCGCCGCTGCCTGCATGAATGCCCTGCTGGTCAAACTCGACGCCGAGAGCGCGGCTCTGGCCGCAGCCGGCATCAGCCATTCCTGGATGATTTCGTCGAGCGGCGCGTATATCACCATCGAGCCGATGTTCTACTGGAAAGATCGCCTCGATGCGATCCAGCTTGCCTATCTGTCCGAGCGCAACCGCGTACGCTTCGGCGGCGCTGCCGACAACCTGCCGGCGCGTGCGCTGGTGCGCCGCCTGCGCGACGAGCTACGCGACATCATGCGCGCGCACGCTGCCGAACACGCGCAACTCGGCCGCTTCTATCCCTATCTGCCGCTGCTGGAGCCGGGCGCGCAAGCGCTGGCCACGCGCATCAAGGATGCGCTCGATCCGGGTCGGCGCATGAAAAAACCTCGCGCGGCGCCGGGAACAAGAAGCCAGGAACCGCGCACTCGGCCGCTGACCTGCGCGGGCTTCACGGGTACGTGATGGCGGGTGATCTCGAC
>JAYTDE010000195.1:0-2559 GCA_043736195.1 Burkholderiales bacterium
AGAGTGGTGCTCGACGATCCGAACAAGGGGCGGCTCAGGCCCTTGCCTTCGACTCGAAAGCATTCGAAGCTGCCGGCGGGTACTGTGACGCGCTCCTTGGCGACAATGCGAAACAGGTATTCGGAGTCGAACTCGACGTTGCTTGCGCTGACCGTGCGGAAGCGGGTGTTCCACTGCTTGCCGATCGTATATTCGTTGGGCAGGGCCTGATATCCGATATAGCGCCGGCCGTCGCCGGTGCGGCGCAGGTTGCCCAGCAGGTCGGTGGCGAACTGCCCGCGACCGTACACCACTTCCTGGTCGGTCACTTCGGCTACGCGGTAGGAAACCTGTCGCTTGAAGTTGCCGCTATGGCGATCGGACAGGCGATAGACGAACAGGTCACCGACGCGAAACGCGGTGTCGCTGCGCGCCGTGCCGGCGCTGTAGGGATTGCCGGCCGCAGGGGCGATCTGCACCGGCTTTTCGCCTTCCGCAATCAGCAGGCGGTCGAGCTGCAGTTGCGCCAATTCCGAGAACAGGCCGCTGGGGTAGCGCCGTAAATAAGCTTCGAATGGCGCCACTGTGGTTGCGGTTTCGATCGACTCCCAGATCTTCAATTGTTCGGCGAACTGTTTCGCCCGTTCGGCGTCGCCGGGCTTGACCAGATTGCCGGGCGGCAGAAAATAGAAATCATCTTCCAGCGAAGTGCTTTCCCAGGGTATTTGCGCGCCCTGCGAAGCGCGGCGCACCGCCAGCCGTACCCGCTTGAACACATCCTCGACGCGTGCTTCGGCAACCCGCATTTCCTTGAGCAGATTCTCGGTGTACAGGCCGTTGGTTCCGGCGCCGTCGCTAGCGGTGTTGCCCGGCGCGGTCGCGTAGGCCAGCAGGGTGCCGAGGGGCGCATCCATCTGGCTCAGACCCTTTTGCTCGGGTTGCCCGGCGCCGCCGAACGGGTTGTCGCGGCAGGCGTCGAGGATCACCAGATTGAACGGATTGGCAGCCTTGATGAGGCCAGCCATCAGGGCATTGAGCTCGATCCCCTGTTGTTGAACCTCCTTGACCGAATTCACGTTGGCGTCCACCGGCAGCAGGTAGTTCTTCCATGCCAACTGGATGCCGTGCCCGGCGTAATAGAAAAGACCGGCGCATTTGCGCTTGGTGAGCATGTCGATATAGGTCGCCAATGCGGCTTCCATCGTCGCTCGATCGGCATCGAGGCGGATTGCCACCTCAAAACCGAGCGCGGTCAGGGTCTCGCCGATGGCGCGTGCGTCATTGCCGGGGTTTTTGAGTGGCGACTGCCGATACTTGCCGTTGCCGATGACCAGGGCGATCTTGGGCAGCCGCTGCAGTTGCGGGCCCTGCGCGGTTTGCGCCCAAACCCGGGCGAAAGGGCCGGGGGCGAACAAGACTGCGCCTGCAAGTCCCGATCTGAGCCAATCGCGGCGCGTGGGCGAAGGCGGGTTGTCGAGAGCGGTGTGGCGGTCTTTCATGGTGAGCTACCGGCAAGGCGATTGGTGCACGATAGCACTTGGCCCCCGCAACTTCAAATGCGGACCTGAGCGGCTGGCGCCGCGTATACTTTTGTCAAACAAGCAAGCTTTGGTTATTCCGGGAGACAAATGCGATATCGCCATCTATTCCGCCTTGCGCTGGCTAGCGCGCTTGGCCTCGCCGCACCAGTTGCCGCAGCCCAAGCCTGGCCCGCCAAGCCGGTACGCCTGGTGTTGCAGTTCCCGCCGGGCGGCTCGACCGACGCGGTGGCGCGGATTCTGGCGCAGAGCATGAGCACATCGCTTGGCCAGTCGGTGTTAGTCGAGAACCGGCCGGGCGCGGATGGCGCGATCGCCGGTGACCATGTGGCGCGCGCCGAGCCGGATGGCTACACCTTCTTCATGGCGTCGAACACGCCGATGATGCAGGTGCCCTTGCTTAAGAAAAATCCGCCCTACGACCCGGTGAAGAGTTTCACCCCGGTGGTGCTGGTGGGGCGCTATGTGTATGTGATGGTGGTCAATCCCACGTTGCCGGTGAAAGACGTGGCCGAGCTCATGGCGCATGCGCGTGCCAATCCGGGGCGGCTGGCCTTTGCCAGCTACAGCGGCGTGACGCAGTTGATGCATGCGCGCATCAAGAGCGTGGCCCGGGTCGACATGAACCTGGTCAACTACAAGGGCGAAGGCCCGACCATCATCGACCTTCTGGGTGGGCATGTGCATGTCACGTTTGCCACGCCGCTAAGCACTCTTGCGCATATCAGGGAGGGCAAGCTGCGCGCCCTGGCGGTGCTGCTGCCGGCGCGCTCCAGCCTGCTGCCCACTGTGCCGACCGGCGCCGAGGCCGGCCTGCCGCCGTTTGCCGCCGGCACCTGGGCGGCGCTGTTCGGCCCGCCGAAGCTGCCGCCTGAGATCGTCGTCCGCATGAACCGCGAGGTCAACGCCGCCATCACCCGCCCGGACGTGCGCGACAAGATCGAAAAACTCGGTTTTGATCTGGCCGGCTCCACCCCGGAGGAAATGGCCGCGTTTCTGCAGGATCAGCTGCAGGCCTGGGGCCGCGCGTTTCGTGAAGCGG
>JAYTDE010000196.1:0-4094 GCA_043736195.1 Burkholderiales bacterium
AGATAGCGGCTCACGACGATTCGTCGAGCAATTGTTTGACTTTCTGTGCCGAGACTTTCGGCGTATCCGCCGGCAAATCAAACACCCACAACCCGTTCATCTGCTTCATCGCCACCTTTGGCGCGTTGCCGCGCAGAATCAGTTCGGACACCGCCTGGCCCAACTTGATGGCGCGCGCTTGCGCGTAAGCCTGCGCCGTCGCAAACGCATCATCTTCAAGATTGATGGTGGTACGCATGATTTGATGCCCATAATAAGAAGTGATGCCATTTTACAATAGTCCGCATCAACTGTCCCTGGCGCGGATCCCGTTGCGCAAAACTGCCCGCATTGCGCCAACCGCGGCGCCAACCCGCGCGCCGGCGGCGCCCCGCCTACCCGAAACGATGCAGATTCTTCGCGGCATCGTAGGTGAGCGTCACGTCATCTTCGGCCCGCAGCCCGCGCAACACCGCCTTGAAGAACTTCTTCACCGCCGGATTTTCAAGCGGCTCGCCCTCGAAATAGGCATGCGAGGATCCCACCCGTTTCGCGTTGGTGAAGTCCACGTAGGTGGCCTGGCTTGAATCGAGGGTGTTGGTCCAGTGGCCCAGGCGTGCCAACTGCTCGTCGCCGCCCTTGAGCCGCGATGCGCGCAGCGCGCCATCGTCCTCGTTGATGGTGATGTAGAGCCGGCTGCGCGGCTGCAGGCGATCGACCCATTCGGCATGCATGGCGGTGTTGACATCGGCCGCGCACATGGCGATGTTGTCGAACAGGGGCAGGCTGCCACGCAGGGCGCTCGATTTGAGGGTGCGCTCCAGCAGGTAGTTGCCCATGCTGTGCAGCATCAGCGTTACGCGCACCGGGCAATCCGCCTCGGCCATGGCGCTGACGCGCTCGCGGAAACGTTCACTGTTGACGCGCGCTCCCCGTTCGTTTTTCGCGTCCTTGATGATGGTGTCGATGGCGCTGGCGCGCAGGTCAAGCAACAATTGGCGCGCCTTGTCCATGGCGCGATCAAACGCCACCACCGAGGCCTGGGCATCGCGCTTGTCGTCGAGATAGCTGGCCACTCCGCGAATGCCGCCGCCGTTCGCCGGCCACGAGAATGCCACCACCTCGACGCCGTAGGTTTTGGCCAGCAGGTCGCAGCGCAGGGCCACATCTTCCAGGGCGTTGTTGAATCCATGCACGAAGAAAACGATGTGCTTCGGATTGTCGCGGTCGGCCAGCGCCTGCGCGATGATCTTCCTGAAAGCGTATTGGCTGGCGTACACCGGCGTGGGCTTTTCGGTCTTGCCGTCGTCCAGCAAGGTCGGGGGCGGCCTCTCAAGGCCCACCTCGGCCAGCATCTGGTCGGTGACCGCATCGGGCAGCACCCGCACATTCCATTTGCGGCCCTTGCGCCCGACTTCAAGCAGGCGCAGTTCGGCCGGCCCCTTCTCGTTGAAGGTTTCGCCGACCACGTCGAAATCGTTGCCGGCTTCGTTCCTGATATTGCGGTTGGTGACGATGAACATGATTCACGGCTCCCGACATGCGTTGGACCGCACGACACAGCCGCTAGTCTATGCCGCCCGGCCGCCGCGGTGAAGCCGGCGCGGCCGCCAGACATCAGGCATCGGGCTCATGGAAACACTGAATAAGTCCGTAGGTTGAGAAAGCTGCTTCTGCAAGCAGTTGAATTGAAACGAGCTTCCGTTCGATAGTCCGCATTCCAGTGACTTACTCAGCGTTTTCTTAGCGCCCATGCTGCGCCGGCGCCTCCAGCCTGGCGGCGAAAAACGCGGCGTCCTGCTGCGACACAAGTTGCGCCGGCACAGGAATGCGCGCACCTGACTTGAGGCAGAAAATCCAGAACGTCGGACGCCGCTTGAGTGCCTTCTGTTCGCTCCATGCAACATCGAGCAACTCGGTGGCGGTGCGAAACGCGAGCCTTTCCGCCGATGCCTCGACCCTGACGCGCAGGTTCGGCAGATGCTTCCGCTTTGCGATTGCGGCGTTGGGCAGCCACAGGAGGAAAAACAGCCAAACCAGGCCGAGCAGCGAGAAGATGATAATCGGCAGGCCGGCAAGCCGCCAAAGCCAATGGCCATAGCGCACCAGCGCCGCCACGAAGACCGCCGTGCTGCCAAGCACCAGCAGCGCATCTTTTGCGGAAAAGTGCTCACGCACAAAAGCCAGGCAGTCTTCGCGCACCGCCTGGGTGGCGGCCGCATCGCTCAACTCGTAGTCGATGGTGATTCTTGTCATGGCCGAAGACACACGAGTCAGGGATAGCGCCGGCGATCGAGACCTCCGCCCAACATTGCTTGCGTCGCTGCGCTCATACCGTGCTTGCGCAAAGATTCGCAAGCCGATGTTCGCGGTCTGGCTGCAACTTCGCGCGTGACGTCTGCCAGGCAACCCGGCACCCGGTGGCGCCACCGCGAGGCGGCGCCGCCGGCGCGATCAGGCGTCGTACTTGAACGAGAGCTTGACCTTGGCGCGATAAGAGACCACGCGGCCGTTCTCGATCACCATGTCGAGATCCGCCACTTCGGCGATGCGCAAGTCACGCAGGGTCTTGCCGGCGGTCTCGACCGCGTTCTTCGCGGCATCTTCCCAGGAAACACTGCTGGTGCCGATCAGTTCGGTGATGCGATAAACACTGGGTGCGCTCTTGCCTTTGGCCTTTGCCATGATGGGTCTCCGTTGGATCGTCGTTGAAGGAACATCCGCGAAGCCGCCGACGATACGCCGCCGGCAGGCGATGCGTTCTCCATGCTATAGCGGGCGCCGGCAATGTGCAATCAATTCGGTGACGCGTGCGTCCCGCTGTCGCGCAGCAACGCTGCACGGCGACAACGGCAGGATCCGCATAATCCGCCCGCACTTAGCAGTGCAACGGCCATCGATGGCGCTCGCAGCCGCAGAGGTCACTCACGGCAAGAGGCGCGCCTCGCGATAGCACTGCAGGTGCCGGATGATCTGCGCGCCGGTATCGACCACGCCGTGGAAGCCATCCGACCTTATGCGCGTGGTGTCGGTGATGATGTCGTGCTCCAGGCTCCAGTGGAAATCGGCGAATTCCCAGGAGGCGAGATCCTCGATCCGGTTGGCGACCAGCTGGTGTTGCTGCACCACGCGCTGCCATGCCGGCGCCTTGTCTTTCATCCAGTCGGCCAGCTTCAATGGCCGCACCTCGCCCATGGGCAGATTGAAATGCGCGGCCAGGCGCGGCCACAGCCATTTCCAGCGGAACTGGCAGGTGTCGGTCACGTTGTAGGCGCGGTTGCGCGCCGCCCCGCTTTGCGCCATCCAGACGATCGCGCGCGCCAGCAGGCTGGCATCGGTGACTTCCATCAGCGCATTCCAGGCGCCGTGGCTGCCGGGAAAATCAAGCGGCAGGCCATGCGCGGCGCACATGGCGGCCCAGGCACCGATGGAGGTGACCAGGTTGCGTGGTCGTTCGGGCGCGAAGTCATAGACGAAATGCGGGCGTGATGCCGACCAGGTCCAGTTGCTGCCGGCCTGGCGGGCGCGCAGCAGGTCTTCCTGGTCGTAGTAGAAATTCGGCGGCATGTGGCGCGGATCGTCTTCACGGGTCGGGGTGCGCGGTGGGCAGAGCCGCACGTCGTACCACTTCTGGCCCTCCACCAGATGCACATGGCGCAGGCCCGGTGCGGCGGCGATGACCGCATCGAGCACGTTGGTCAGCAGTGCCAGATTAGCCGGCACGCTCTCGACCCCGCCTTCGCCGAAGGGCGCGCGCGCGGTGTAGAACATATGAGTGACGCCGGTCGCGCCGGCCAGGGCCTGTGCGCAGCCGTCGCGGTCGAGCAGGTCGGCCCGCAGGTAGCTAAGGCCAGGCGCATGCGGCGGCGGCGGTGGATGGCGGCACACGCCGATCACCTGCCAGCCGGCGGCGAGCAGCTCTTCGATCAGGCGTTTGGCGGTGGCGCCGGTGGCGCCGGCGATGAGGGCGGTGTTGTTGGTCATGGGCGATCCTGTCAGGGTTTGAAAAGCAGTCGCGGCAAGTCGGTGCAGTCAAGCATGGAGCGGATGAGCGCTGCATTCGGTGCAGCGGTGGGCCACCCGCGCCCGCATGACGGGGCGGCTGCCTTCACCGC
>JAYTDE010000197.1:0-2480 GCA_043736195.1 Burkholderiales bacterium
GCCACCACATCCTTCGGGGTGGCGCTTGGGGCGACCACGCCGAACCATACCGAGACCTGGTAGCCCGGCACGCCGGCTTCATCCACTGTCGGAATTTCGGGCATGGCGGCCGCGCGTTTGGCGGTGGTGATGGCCAGCGCGCGCAGGCGCCCGGCTTTGACGTGCTGTATCACGTTGGGCACGTTGTCGAACAGGGCCTGCACCTGGCCGCCGATAAGGTCGGTGACCGCCGGCGCGCTGCCTTTGTAGGGAATGTGCGTCAGGTTGGTGCCCGACATCACTTTGAACAACTCCATCGAAAGGTGGTTCGAGGTGCCGTTGCCGGTGGAGGCGTAGGGAATCTTGCCGGGGTCGGCCTTGGCCGCTGCCAGCAGGTCCCTGACCGACTTGTACGGCGAGTTGGGGTTCACCACCAGCAGGTTGGGCGTGGAGCCAACCCAGGCCAATGCCGCGAAGTCGCGGGTGACGTCGATCTTCGCATGCGCATGCAGGCTGTTGAGAAGTGCGAACGGGAACGCCACGACCAGGATGGTGTGGCCATCCGCGACGGATTTGGCGACGAAGTCGGTGCCGATCACAGTGCCGGCGCCGGGCTTGTTGTCGACCTGCGAGCCGGGCGCGAAGCCTTTCGAAAACTCCTGCGCCAGGGTGCGGCCCAGGGTGTCGTTGAAGGCGCCGGGTGGAAACGGTACCACCACCTTGATCGGCTTGGACGGGAAGCCCTGTGCGATGGCGGCGGTGGGGGCAAGCGCGGCCACGATGGCGGCGCCGAGGATGCCCTTCAGGATGGTTTTCATTTGTCTCCTTCTTGTTTTATGGCGAGCTACACGTAACTCGGTCCTTCGATCACCGGGTGCCGGATCAGGAAATCCTCATCCACTTCCAGGCCCAGGCCTGCGGCCTCGAGCGGCCGGACATTGCCGGCACTGTCGACCACATACGGCAGGGGGCTCACCAGACAATCGCGAAACAGGTTGTTCTTCGAGACGTCGCCTTCGAAATAGCCGGGCGCATCGAGCGCGGCCAGCACATGGATCGAAGCCGCCATGTTGAGGCCGGTCATCGAGGTATGCGGATGCACCGGCAGCTTGTGGGCCGAGGCCATCGCGGCGATCTTCATGAATTCGGTGACGCCACCGGTTTTCGACAAGTCGGGTTGCAGGATAGTGACGATGCCTTCGTCGATCAGGCGCGAGAACTCGAAGCGCGTGTAGTGGTTTTCACCGGCGGCCAGCGGTACCCGACCGAAAGCCTTTGCTTCGCGATAACTGCGATAGTCATGCGCTGGAAACGGCTCTTCGAGCCAGGCCACGCCGTTGGCGTCGAGCCCCGGCATGACCGTGCGCGCGTCGGCGACCGAGTAGCCGATATTGGCATCGGTCAGGATCACCAGGTCGTCGCCAAACGCACGGCGGATTGCCGCCACCCGCGCCAGGTCGTCCTTCGGGTTGTCGCCCAGGCGCAGCTTGACTGCCTTGTAGCCGGCGGCGACATGCAATTGCGCTTCCTCGATGAGCGCCGCTGGATCCTGGAAGCCCAGCGAAATGCCGCCGGCGTAGGCGGCAATCGGCTTCGATGCGCCACCGAGCAATTTGTACAAGGGCCAACCGGTGGCCTTGCCGCGAAGGTCCCACAAGGCCATGTCGATACCACTCATGGCCATCGCGGCGCCGGCACCCAGGCCGTGGCTTGCCAGTTGCTTGATGTAGATTTTTTGCCAGATACCCTGCACGTCGGCGGCATTTTCGCCGACCACCAGCATTTTCAGCGTGGTTTCGATAAGCCGGGCGATGGTCGAGGGTGCGCGCGCATGGTGCGACTCGCCCCAGCCGATGAGGCCTCCTGCGGTAGTCACTTTGACGACCACCGCGTCCTTCTTGATGGCGCGCCCGATCCCCAGGCGGACGCTGCCGCCCGCTGGCAAGGGAAACGAGGTTGCGTAGGCCTTGATGTCGGTGATGGCAAGGTCGTGATTCATGGCGTCGACAGTTCGTTTAGTGAGTGCGGGGCTCGCCAGCGGATCAACCGCCGACGATCGTGCGGATCGGGTTGCAAGGCGGGCGCTGCGGAGTTTCGCCCGCTTACTTGCGCAGCCGCTTGATCAGGCTCGAAGTATCAAAGCGCTTGCCGCCCATTTGCTGGACGTCGCCGTAGAACTGGTCGATAAGCGCGGTCACCGGCAAGGGTGCGCCGTTGCGCCTGGCTTCATCGATGCAAAGGCCCAGGTCCTTGCGCATCCAGTCGACGGCGAATCCAAAATCGAACTTGTTGTCGACCATGGTCTTGCCGCGGTTTTCCATCTGCCACGAGCCGGCGGCACCTTTGGAAATGACTTCAAGCACCTGCTTCATGTCAAGCCCCGCGGCGAGTCCGAAATTCACCCCTTCCGACAGGCCTTGCACCAGCCCGGCGATGCAGATCTGGTTGACCATCTTGGCCAGTTGCCCGGCGCCAACCGGCCCCAGGCATTGCGCCATGCG
>JAYTDE010000198.1:0-6938 GCA_043736195.1 Burkholderiales bacterium
ACCATTGACCAGAACAAACAAATCGATCCTGGGCCATTCTGAGAGGTCGAAAATTCGAGTTCGTCTGCGATCACGGCCTGTTTGGTGAAAAAGCCGAATTTCTGATTTTTTCACAAACTCTCAGGGGCCTCGGGCAAGGCAAGCTGCGGCAGCACCGCATCGACCAGGCGATGCAGCGCCTCGACCTGCGCATCGCCGGCAACGCCGCGCAGGCGCAGTTGTGCCTGCTTCCACAGGGGTCGTGCCGCCTGAAATACCGCTTCGCCGCGCGTGGTGATGGTCACCGCCTTGCTGCGCGCATCGGCGCCATGACCGATCTCGACCAGCCCGCGTTCGACCAGGGGCTTGAGGTTGCGCGTGAGCGTGGTGCGATCGGTGAACAAGGCCTGCGCCAATTCGCTCATCGTCGGCGCCGCCCGCGGCGCGCGCCTGCGCACGTGCGCCAGGAGCGAATATTGGGTGACCTTGAGGCCGGCCGGTGCCAGTGTGTGGTCGTACAACTGCGTCACACGCCGAGCCAGGCTGCGCAGCTTGAAACAGGTGCAGCCGGCCCCGCTGGCGGTGCCGGCTATCGCCCCGGAGGCAATTGCGTTCAAGCGCCACCTGCCACGTCGGCCAAAAATCGCCCCGGCGCGAGCGCAAGGGGCCCAAAAACCTGTCGGCCCGCACCTTGCGAGGCACCTGCGAGCGACGCGCTGGCGTAGAATTCAAAGCTCATACGTGTAATTACACTCTTTCTCTTCTCGCGAGTCAAGCCAAATGCATCCAGACAACCAACGCAAGCTCATCCGTGCCGACGCGGCCATGCTTCCGCACGGCAGCATCGATCCGGCCAGCGTGGCCCATTTGAGTGGGCTCGAGTTTTTCGCGGCGTGGGCGGAAGGCCGGATTCCGCCGCCGCCGATCGGCAAGACACTCAATTTCCGCTTTGTCGAGGCCGAATATGGCCGCACGGTGTTCGAGGGCGAACCGCTGGCCGATTTCTACAATCCGATCGGCTCGATCCACGGCAGCTATGCCGGCGCCCTGCTCGACTCATGCATGGGTTGCGCGGTGCATACCTGCATGGCGCCCGGCCAGAGTTACACCACGCTGGAGTACAAGATCAGCCTGGTGCGCGGCATGAGCGCGGCGACCGGCCGCGTACGCGCCGAAGGCCGGGTGCTGCAGGTCGGGCGGCGGGTGGCCACCGCCGAAGGCCGACTGGTCGACGCCGCCGGCAAGCTGCTGGCGCACGGCAGCACCACTTGCCTGGTGCTCACGCCCTGAAACTCAAGCCGGCGCGCCTGGCCGCGCCGTGCCAATCGAGTGACCCCTGCCGTGCGCGGCTTGCGAATCCGGCAGTGCCGCGTCGTACAATCCGGTTACCGCGCCGCATGGCTGCGCATGACCGGAAAAACCGCGATGAATGCCCCTGCCGAAGTGTCCCTCGTAGCGCGCCTGGAGGCGCAGGCCGCCGGTCTTGAACAGCAAGTGATCGCCTGGCGCCGTGATTTCCATGCCAACCCGGAGCTGGGCAACCAGGAGCTGCGTACCTCCGGCATTGTGGCCGCCCATTTGCGCCGCCTGGGGTTGGACGACATACGCGTGGGTGTCGCCAAGACCGGTGTGGTGGCCACCCTCAAGGGCGGCAAACCGGGACCTTGCGTGGCCCTGCGCGCCGACATGGATGCGCTGCCGGTCACCGAATTGGTCGATCTGCCGTTTGCCTCGAAGGTGCGCGCCACCTGGGGCGGCCAGGAGGTCGGCACCATGCACGCCTGCGGGCACGATTGCCACACCGCGATCCTGATGGGCGCAGCCGAGCTTTTGGCCGGCGCACGCGACGAGATGTGCGGCTCGGTCAAGTTCATCTTCCAGCCCGCCGAGGAAGGCCTGCCGGAGTACGAAAAAGGCGGCGCCAAGCTGATGATCGAGGAAGCGGCACTGGAAAATCCGCGCCCGGATGCGATTTTCGGCCTGCACGTGATTTCGCACCTCAATGCCGGCCAGGTCGGCTACCGCCCTGGCGCGATGATGGCCTCGACCGACAATTTCTGGATTCGCATCCACGGCCGCCAGACCCATGGCGCCATGCCCTGGCTGGGTACCGACCCGATCGTCGCCGCCGCCCAGGTGGTGCTGGGCGCGCAAACCCTGGTGTCGCGCCAGTTGGACATCATGCACGAGCCGGCGGTGGTCACCTTCGGCACGGTGCATGGCGGGGTGCGCGAGAACATCGTGCCTGACGAGGTCACCCTGACCGGTACCTTCCGCACCTTCGACGAGGGCCAGCGCGAATTCATTCGCGAGCGCTTGACCGATACCGCGGTCAACATCGCCTGTGCCTGCCAGGCACGCGCCGAGGTCAAGACCTTCAAGGGCTATCCGGTCACCGTCAACGACACCAAGCTGACCCTGTGGAGCCTGCCCACCTTGAGCCGGGTCGCCGGCGACGCCGGAGTGGTGCATGTGCCGAAAACCGGTGGCGGCGAGGACTTCGCCTACTTCCAGAAGGAGATTCCCGGCGCCTTCTTTTTTATCGGCATCACCCCGCCTGGAGAGAATGCGGCGAAGGCGCCGTCCAACCACTCGCCGCTGTTTCGCGTCGACGAAAGCGGCTTGTTGCTGGGCGTGCGCCTGCTGGTGCACCTGGTGCTCGACTTCCAGGCAAAGCCGGCATGAGCGCGGCAAATATCGCCATCCGACCCGCCACGCCGCAAGACGAGAACGCATGGCGCACGTTATGGGCCGGTTACTGCCGCTTTTACGAAGTTGAGATGAGCGCGGCCATAACCGACCGCACCTGGCAACGCATTTGCGACCCGGCCTCCCCCGTCAAGGCGATCGTCGCCTGCGATGCCGCGGCGCGTGTCATCGGCATTTGCAACTACATCCTGCACGAGAACACCTGGGAGGCTACGCCAGTGTGCTATCTCGAAGACCTGTTCGTCGAACCGGGCCTGCGTGCCAAAGGTGTAGGCCAGGGCTTGATCGATTGGCTGGTGGCGGCCATGACCGAACATGGCTGGTCACGCCTGTACTGGATGACCAGGGAAAACAATTACCGCGCGCGCGGCCTGTACGACAAGTACACACCGCGCGACGCTTTCGTGCGCTACGTGGTCAAGCCCGAATAGCACTTGGCAGCGGTCAGCGCAGGCCGCCCGGCAGCGGGTTCAATGGCGTTAGTGGTGCCTGCGAGCGTGCGGCGGCCTCATCGGCGGCGCGCGCGCCGCCGAGCGCGTTATTGATGCGGAAAGCGTCCTGCGCGGCTTCCTTGTTGTAGCGGCCATAGGGCACCGCACCGCGCGGTGTCAGCACCACGCCCGAGGAATTGCCATAGGGCTGTACGCCGCCGTAACCCAGGCCGGAGCCACCGTAGCCATAAGGCGTCGCGGGCGCATTCGGCGCCACGATCACCACCGGGCCGTTGCCGTAGGGGGTGTAGACCTGCTGGCCGTGGGCGGCACCCGCGGCCAAGGTCGCCACCACGGCAAGCGTTGAAAACAGTCGCTGTTGCATGGCGTCGCTCCGCTGTCGAATCCAGCTCCCAGCCTAGCACAGGCGCCAGCGGCGAGCACGGTCCGCCGTCCCGCACGGGTCGCGACGCCGCGACTTCAGCGCACCGAATCCACACCGCGATTGGCCAGCATATCGGCGCGCTCGTTGCCGGGGTCGCCCGCATGGCCCTTGACCCAACGCCACTCGACTTCGTGGCGCGCCGCGGCCAAATCGAGCAATCGCCACAGGTCATCATTCTTGACCGGCTTCTTGTCGGCGGTTTTCCAGCCGCGCGCCTTCCACGCATGAATCCATTCGCTGATGCCCTTTTGCACATAACTCGAATCGGTATACACCACCACATGACAGGATCCCTTGAGGGCGCCCAGCGCTTCGATCACGGCGGTCAATTCCATGCGGTTGTTGGTGGTTTGCGCGGCACCGCCAAACAACTCCTTTTCGTGCTTGCCGCTGACCAGCAGCGCACCCCAGCCACCGGGGCCGGGATTGCCCTTGCAGGCACCATCGGTGTGTATCACCACCTGGCGGCGCGCTTGGTTCATGGTTTGCCCATCCAGCGCTGGCGCGCGGCAGGTGCCAGGAGCCGCGCCTGGCGCCGCGCGCGCTGGTGCGCCGGCGTGATCAGGCGCATGCCGGCAACCCGCTTCTTGGCCTGCATGATGTACACCGCGCCTGCCACCGGCCACCAGCGCCGGCCGGCGCTTTCCAGAAATCCCAGGCGACCGAGCCATTGCTCCGATTCAAAAGGCGGTCGATAGCAGCCGAAAAGCCCGCCGCGCATCTCGAAATTGAGCAGTTTCAGCCAGTCCTTCATGCGCGGCACGCTGACGAACTCCGCATCCCAGGGCGGCAGCGGCGACTGCCCGAACAGGCGTTTGAGACCCCACAGGCTGATCGGATTGAAGCCGGTGACAATCAGTTCTCCCTCGGGCCGCAAGACCCGCTCGACCTCGCGCAGGATCTGGTGCGGCTCGCTCGCGGCCTCCAGCAGATGCGGCAGCAGCACAAGATCGAGGGATTCCGCCGCGAACGGCAGCTCGTGCGGGTCGGCGACTACGCCTGGGCAACCGCCCAGCGCCGCGGTGGTACGCCAGGGAATCCGGTTGTCACGCAGGAAGTCGATACCAGGCAGGCCGACCTGAACCGCGAAATAGCCGAACAGGTCGGCTACCAGGGCGTCGAGCCGAGCCCGTTCCCAGGCCAGCACATAGGCGCCTTGCGGAGTGGCAAACCACTGGTCGAGCGAAACGCTGCCACCCACGGCCGCGCGGATTGGGTTATCTTCCGGGTTGGCGCGCGACATGGGATGCAGTCTTGCAAGCGGGGGAAACAAGGGCGGCCCGCAAAGTTTGCGCCTCGATGCATGCGACAGCGCGCGTTGGCGCCATCGGCGAGGTTTGTGGCCGATCCGGGCAAGAGCAATTATGTGGCCTTGAACGCATACCACGAATTATCGCATGCGTGCGCATCCGAGGGAGAAATTCCTGATCTAAATCAATCGTTTGGGATTGACTTTCGATTGACAGCACGAACATTCGCAAACTATCATCCAACGATTCAAATGAAGGGGTGGCGCATGCACTTTCCGAGCGCGATGATTCGACTTTTGGCGCTTGCCGGCCCACTATTGCTGGCAGCCTGCGGCAGCACTCCCGTTATGCGTGTCGCCGAAGTCGACCAGCCACTCCCCGCGACGCCGACGGCGACCCTGCAGGCAAGTCCTCCAGCGGCGCCGCAAGAAGTTCTGCAATTGGCCATTGGCAATGTGGACGTGTCCAACAAGCCGGTGACCGACTTGTGGCAGCGCATGCGCAACGGCTTCGCGATGCCAGAGCTCACCAATGCGGCCGCCCAGGACAAAACCGGCTGGTACGCGGCACGCCCCGAATACCTGCGGCGCAGCTTCGAACGCGCCCGCCCATTCCTCTTTCATATTGTCGAGGAAATCGAAAAGCGCGGCATGCCCACCGAGCTGGCCTTGTTGCCGCTGGTCGAATCGGCCTATAACCCGCGCGCAGTTTCTCCCGCGCAGGCCGCCGGCATGTGGCAGTTCATTCCCTCGACCGGCAAGCGCTACAACCTGCAGCAGGACTGGTGGCGCGACGACCGCCGCGACATCCTGGCCTCGACCAGTGCGGCGCTCGACTACCTGCAAATGCTGCACGACATGTTCAAGGACTGGCATCTGGCGCTGGCAGCCTACAACTGGGGCGAAGGCGCGGTCGGCCGCGCGATCGAAAAAGCGCGCGCCAAGGGTGAACCCACCGACTACGCCAACCTGAGAATGCCGGCCGAAACCGCCGGCTACGTGCCCAAGCTGCAGGCCATCAAGAATCTGGTGATGAAGCCGGAGTTATTCAATCTGGCCTTGCCGGCGGTGGCCAACGCCCCCTATTTCGCGACCATTACCAAGACCCGCGACATCGACGTCAAGACCGCCGCCCGTATGGCGGAAATCCCGGTCGAGGAATTCCTGGCCTTGAATCCCTCGCACAATCGACCGGTGATTCCGGGCGCCAACAACCCGGTCATCGTGTTGCCCGCGGCCAAGCTCGACACCTTCCGCCAGAATCTCGAAACCAATCAGGACAAACCGCTCTCGACATGGCAGGCGCACCTGGTCAAGGCCGGCGAGAACCTGGAGCGCGTCGCGGCACGTTTCGGCATGGATCTGGCCGATTTGAAATCGATCAACGGCCTGTCCAAGCGCTCGCGGGTGGGTGAAGGGCATACGCTACTGGTGCCGCGCAAGGATGCGCAAAATGCGAGCACGTCACTGCCGGCAAACATCAGGCGTCCCGCGATCGAACCCGAAGAAAAAACCGTGCGTGCCACCCATGTGGTGCGCAAGGGCGAGACCCTGATGGCAATCTCGCGCAACTTCAAACTGAGCGTGCCGGACATCAAGCGCTGGAACAAGCTTAACGGTGATACTGTCGTGCCCGGTCAAAAGCTGATCCTGGAGACGGTGGTGGTCGAGAAGAGCCCGGCTGGACGCAAACTTGCGGCGGCCAGCCCCAAAAAAGGGCTCAAAGTCGCAGCTAAAAGCGCCAAGGTCGCCAAGAACGGCAAGCTTGCCGGTCGCGGCAAGCTTGCCGGTCGCGGCAAGCATGTGGTGCGCATCGCGCGACGCTAAGCCACGCAAACCACAGCGCGAGCGCGGCGGCCAGAAAGTGGCGCGCTCAGCGTTGCGCCACCGCTCAGCGTTCGCGCAACTGCCGGCGTAACTGTTCACCCACCTCGGGACGCGCGGCGAATGGATCCGGCGGATTCTTGATGTCCACGATCGCGCGCATGCGGGTTTCCACATTGCCCAGCGCCTTGGGGTGCGAATAAATGTAGAACTGGTTGACGGCGATCGCCTCGAAGCTCATCTGGGCCACTTCGGCGGCCGACACCTTGCCTGAACTCACCGCCTTTTGCCCCATTTCCCG